>NZ_JBANEL010000016.1:0-131543 GCF_040187735.1 Comamonas sp. w2-DMI
GTTTCGTGCAGAGGAGTCCTGATATCTGGCTGTCAGGAGCCGTATGCACAAGAGGCTTCAAACCGCGCTGAATGGTGCAGTCGTCTTCTGAAAATGACATCAGGTTAGGGCATAGCCTTAACTGACACCACCTCCCAGGGCCTGATATAAAGCAACACTATCGACTAGGCGTTGTGCCTGGGCCGCAACCATATTGATCCGGATTGACTGTGCCTGTTGCTGCGCGATGAGCAGTTGCAGGTAGCTGGCCGCGCCCAGCCGGTATTGCCGCTCGACCGACTGCAAGGAGGCCTGTGCAGCCATATCAGCGGCAGCGAGGGCAGTCAAAGTTTGTGCATCGCTTTCCACCGCGCGCAGGGTGTCGGCGACGTTACGCAAAGACTCCAATACGACGCTCTGGTAATTGGCTGCGGCGGCATCAAAAGCGGCGAGCGCCGCTCTTTTTTCAGCGGGTAGCCCTGGATTAAAAAGAGGCTGGGTGAGCTGCGCAACCAGGCCCCACACTGCCGAGCCACCACCGAACAGGGTACCGGTGGTCAGCGCTTGAGAGCCAAGGTTGGCGCTCAGGTTGATCTGTGGGTAGAGCTTGGCGACAGCCACACCATAGTCTGCATTGGCCGCATGCAACAGCGCCTCTGACGCCTGGATATCCGGTCGGCGGCGCACCAGTTCTGAGGGCACGACGAGCGGCATCTCGACGGGCAGAGTGAAATCGGCCAGAGTGAAGGCCGGGATGCCACCCGTGCCTGGGGCACGACCGGCTAGCACCGCCAGTAGATGTTCGGTTTGTTGCAGTTGTTTACGCAGCGCAGGCAGTTCTGCCCGCGTTTGCTCCGCCTGAGCTTGTAGGCTCAACGCTTCATCAGGTGAGGCCTGACCGATACGCACGCGTTCATGGGCTAGGCGCAGTTGCTCATCCTGCACGCGCAAAATGGCAGTAGTGGCTTCTAGTTGCGCGGCGAGGCGTGCTCGGGTAATGGCAGCGGTTGCCATGTTGCCGGCAAGGGCCAGGCGCGCAGCATTCAGTTCGAAGCGACGGTAGTCGGCGCGAGCAGCCAAGGCTTCGAGTGCGCGCCGGTTGCCGCCAGCCAGATCGAGGTTGTAATGCACGCCAACGCTGGCGTTGTAGAGGCTGAATTGACGTGCGTCTCCGCTCAACCCTTGGCTACTGGGACTCATTTGCTGGCGCTGAGATCCCAGTGCGACATCTACCTGTGGATATTGCGTCGAGCCCGCCTGTGCGGCAAGAAGCTCCTGCGCCTGTCGCAAATTGGCGCTGATGCTCGCCAGCGTCGGGCTGACATGGAAAGCTTCGTTGATCAGTCCGTCGAGTGTGGATGAACCCAAGCTTTGCCACCATTGCGTTTCGATCGGAAGCCCTTCGACTAGACGTTGTGTTTCGCCGAACTGCGTGGGAGCGGACGCGGTTCTATCAGCCACCGGTGTTGCAGTGTAGCGAGCCACATCGGGTGCGGTGGGACGCTGAAAATCAGGGCCGGCGGCGCAACCGGCCAGACCGGCGGTGACCAGACCAGCTACCAGGTAAGTTGCCGCAAGCCGTCTTTCGAGGCTGATGGGGCGCTGGCATGTTTTAGCGTGCTCCATAAAAATGCTCCACGAAAGGTTTACGGAAAGCTTGGTGGCAGCCCAAGCAGCTTTCCTGCACGTGGGCGAATGATTGGATCACCGCCTTGCCGTCGCTGCTCGCAGCAGCCAGCTTCATGGCCAGCGCCGCCTCGTGAGTCTGCGCGTCAAAGTTTCTGAACTTGGTCGCATCAGCGCCGAGGTAAGCAAGGATGCGCATTTTTTCAGTAAGCGGTGGCTCGGGGTGTGCAGCAACTTTTGGGGCGAGCTGAACGACCTGAACCCATTCCTCCTGCGAAATCGCACCGGTAATAGCCTGCATGTTGCGCCCGAGTTCCTGCATGATCTTGCGTAGCGCCAGTGGCTCAACCTGGGTAGCGTCACCAGCCCAAGCTGGCAACTGAAAACCCCATAAAAGCAGGCAGGCCGTAACGGTCAGGGTGATAGTTCCAAATGCGTGGCTGTGTTTGCGGTGGGTCATGAAATTCTCCTGTAATTCAATCGTTCTCTCATTCGAACTCCCGCCCTTCGCCAGCTTCCTCATGGGTCACACCGTCGCGGATGTGGTAGATGCGCTTGAAAGTGGGGATGATCTTTTCGTCATGGGTGACGACGATGATGGCGGTCTCGAACTTCCGAGCCATGTCATTGAGGATGCGGATTACAGCCATGGCGCGCTCACTGTCTAGTGGAGCTGTGGGCTCATCAGCCAGGATCACCGGAGGGCGATTGACCAAACCTCGCGCAATGGCGACCCGTTGCTGCTCGCCACCGGAGAGTTGCGAGGGCATGGCGCGAGCCCGGTGTTGCACATCGAGCGCGGTGAGCAGTTCCAGTGCCTTCGCGCGCGACTCCCCATTCGCGACGCCTGCGAGCATCGGCAGTAGCGCCACGTTGTCGGTGACATCGAGAAACGGAATCAGGTATGGTGCCTGGAAAACGAAACCGATCTTGTCGCGCCGCAAGGCGCGCAAGTCGCGGACTTTCCAGCCATCGTCGTAGATCACTTCTTCGCCCAGCGTCATGCGACCGGCGGTCGGATCAATCACCGCGCCCAGACATTTGAGCAGCGTGCTCTTGCCGGACCCGGAAGGGCCAATCAGGCCCACCACCTCGCCGGGTGCCACCTGCATGTCCACGCCTTTCAAGGCATTGACCGCGGTATCGCCCTCGCCATAACGTTTTCTCAAACCTTCGATGCGAATGCCTTTGCCACTCATCTCAACCTCCAATGGCTTCGGCCGGGTCGACCTTGAGTGCCATGCGAATGGCGACGATGCTGGCTAGAACGCAGATCACGAGCACGGCGAAAAAACCGGCGATGGAGTCGAACGGCATCAGCAGTACGTACTTGGGAAACAGGGGCGCTGAGAAAGTGGCTGTGATCTTGCCGACCACGAAACCAATCACGCCCAGGGCGAGCGCCTGCTGCATGATCATCGCGGCGATGGTTCGGTTGCGTGTGCCGATGAGCTTCAACACCGCGATCTCGCGGATTTTGTCCATCGTCAGCGAATAGATGATGAAGGCAACGATGGCCGCGCTAACGATGGCCAGAATCACCAAGAACATGCCGATCTGCTTGGCCGACGTGGCGATCAACTTGCCGACGAGGATGTCTTCCATCTGTGCCCGTGTGTAGACCGTCAAACGTTTCCAGCGCCGGATGGATTCGGCAACCTCGTCCGGCGCATGACCAGGTTTCAGAGTGACCAGCACTGCATTGACGAACGCGTTGGTGCTCTGTGAAGCAATCACGGCATCCAGCAAACCAGTAACACCGGGTCGATTGAAGGCCGGGTTGGCTTCGGTGCGACGCCGGCTTTGCCAAATGGCGTCGTTGTCCTTGAGGAACTGAGCCTCTTGGGCATCCTTGAGCGGAATGAATACCATCGGGTCGCCGCTGGACGACACCATGCGCCGTGTCAGCCCCACGACGGTGTAATGATTTCGGCGAATGGCAAGACGATCTCCCAGTTTGAAGCCGGTGGCGATGTCGGCCACCGCCTCGTAGTGACCGCGCGTGATCTGGCGTCCAGCGACGAGATAAGGAGGCCATCCGGGTGTAGCCCCCAACGCACCGGGCGCGATGCCGACCACCATGGTGCGTACATCACTCTCGCCCTTGCGTACCTGCATGGTCAGGTAGGTCACGTTCGCTGCCTGTGAGACTCCCGGCATGGCGAGAATGGCGCGATACACGTCATCGTTGAGGCTGGACGACTCCGCATAAGGACCCAGAGTATCCTTTTGCACCACCCAAAGGTCAGCGCCACTGTTGTCGAGCAACGCCTTGCCGTCGTCCACCATGCCTCGGTACACCCCAGCCATGACCAGGGTGACGCCGATCAGCAGACCCAGACCGATGCCGGTGAAGACGAATTTTCCCCAGGCATGGAGAATGTCGCGGCCGGCCAGGCTGATCATCGTGACACTCCTGGGATATGGTCGACCACATGGATGCGGCTGCGCGCCGTCAGTGCCTTTTCGCTATAGGTCACAACCTGGTCCCCATTCTTGAGCCCTTCGCGCACCTGCACGTAACCATTGAGGTCGGAAGTGCCGAGCTTGACCGGGGAGAAATGCAGATCACCATCCACGATTTGCCAGACACCAACTTTGTCGCCCTCACGCTGGACGGCAGCGTTGGGGATCAGTGGAGCGGCCGGGAGCGCCGGCAAGTCAACCGTGACTTCGGCCAGTTCACCCACCGGTGGCAAAGGTTCTGGTTTGTTATCGAATGTCACCTTGGCAAGCGTTTCCTCGGTTACCGCGTCGGCCTTGGGTTCCACCCGCAGCACGCGACCTTTCAAGGTCTGGCCACCACGCGAACGCAGGACGATAAGAGTCGGCAACCCCCCAGCCAGCCCCGATGCGCTGATCTGGTCGAAGCGCGCATTGATCCACAAACTCTTGGGGTCGATCACTTCCACCACGGCCTGGCCCGCGACGATGGTCGTGCCGGGATCGGCATCGCGCACGGCGACTACACCATCGACCGGCGCGATCAGGCGCAGATTGCTCCGCTGCGCGACGAGTCCTTCGCGGTCGGAGCGTGCCCGGACAATATCTTCCCGAGCGGCAGATAAGGCGGCATCGGCGATCTGCAGTTCCTGCCGCTTGGTGGTGACGATTTCCTCGCTGGTCGAGCGCACCGCAAACAATTGCTCGTAGCGGCGCGCCTGGGTTTGCGCGTAGGCTTGCCGGGCTTCTGCCTCGCGCAAAGCCGCTTCCGCACGCTTGAATGCCGACTCCTGTGAGCGCACCCGATCATCGAGGTCGACCGGCTCCATCTCGCCGAGCACCTGTCCGGCCTTGACCTGGTCGCCTACATGCACGTCCAGGCGTTTGACGCGCCCGGCAAACGTCGGCCCGATCTTGTAGGTGTAGCGCGCCTCCACCGTGCCGATGCCGAACAGCGCCGGTGAGATAGCCCGTGATTCCACGCTTGCCACCGTCACAGCGACCGGGGCGAGCGGCCCTGATCGCAGACCGACATAAATAAAAAGCACCAGCATAGGAATGATGACGGCAAGCAGCGCCAGGGTGCGGCCTTGCAAGGGTAACTTTTTCATTGCGCACTCCTTATGCCACGCCGATAAATTGCAAAGACGCGCGGCGCATCGCGGTGCATACGTCCCACATCACCCGCCAACAGCGATTGCATGACCAAGCCCTGGATCGTGCCAATGAACAGCGTTGCCGCCGCCTCGTTGTCAAGCGAGGGAGACAACTCGCCGCTGGCCTTGCCTTTCTCGATGAGACGATGCAAACGTTCGCCGTAGCGCTGAATCAAGGTTTGCACCATGCGCTTGGCCGGTGTCGATTCGGCACGCTGAAGCTCACCAAACATCATTCTTGGCACGCCTGGGTGCTCAGCTACGAATTCGATATGACTCATGAACATCGCCTCCATGGCTGCCAAGGGCGACTCGATTCCTTGTGCGGATCGATCGATTCTGGCTAATAGGCGCTCTGCTACCCACTCCATGACCGCCTGCCAAATGGCTTCCTTGTTCGGGAAGTGCCGAAACAGCGCACCCTGGGTCAAGTTCATGTGTTTAGCGATAGCTGCAGTGGTTATCTCGCTTGGGTTTTGTGAACCGGCAAGCGCCACGACGGACTCGACAGTTACGGCACGACGTTCATCGGCCGGCAGATGCTTTGGATGGGTGTCCACGAGCACTCCTTGTAAGATAGTAATTGATTGCTATCTTACCACAAGAGGCAACTCAAACAAGAGAAAACCCGACGTACTCGTCAATATCTAGCGTCTGCAATGGGCTTAACGTGCTTTATTTTCCGTTTTCTGAGACGTCCCCTGCTAGTCCTTCACAGTCGCAGGGACGACGTGGGCCAGTGCGGCGCTTGCGGCCCCCGGCCGTGTCGATGCAGGTGTCGGCATGGCCGAGGTCGCCAATTTTCTGGCGGGCCTGTCAGCAGCCAACCTGCGCCGGCCGCTGCTTCGGAGACCCCAGAGTAGCTCGGTCTTCTCTTGCCGGGGTTTCACGACCGCGTATACCGTTCATGCGCTGATCACGAAATACACCGTGAGCGCGAGCGCGACAACCGCCAGGATGAAGTTGAGCCAGATGCCCAAGGTGGTCCAGTAACCAGCGGGTATCTCCTTCTCGCCCAACCCACGCAAGACTCGGCGGAACTGCAGCGCAGAGGCAACCGCCACACCCGCGCCGAGCATCAACAACACGACCCCAAGCCACAATGAAAACCCGCGCTGAGCATCGGAGAGCGGCTGGTTGCTGATCATGCGCAGAAACAGTCCAAAGCGCTCGACGACGAAGCCGAAGCCCATCAGCGCTATGGCTGTGCGTTGCCAGGCGAGCAAAGTCCGTTCGGCGGCGAACAACACACGGGGATCATCTAAGTACGACATACCAGATGCCTCAGATTCACGGCCTGCGCGCCACAAGGCCCACAAGCGCCGAGCGCCCTGCGTGGCGCGCCCCTTCGCGCAACTCGGCTTCGTACTCGACCAATTCGACGATCTGCAGAGAGGCGAATGCGCGGCGGAGCAGGTCTGCGGTGTAGAGGTGCGACAGTGCCCCTGGGCCGCCTGTCTTGTACTCCAACTGCTTGGGCGTATAGCCCTGAAGGACCAGCAGGCCACCCGGTTTCAACGCTCGCACGATATTGGCGAAGAGCCGCTCTCGCATCTCAGGGTCAGCGAACTGGACGAACACCGCGACGACGAGATCGTAAGCATCCACGGCCCATGGCCACTCATCGCAGCCAGCGACATGGTAGGCCACAGACACCCTTGCTTCGTCAGCCAACCTGCGGGCCTTGGCCACGCCTGCCTGCGCCACATCGAATGCCTCGACGTGCAGGCCCTGGTGGGCAAGCCAGACACTGTTGCGCCCTTCGCCGTCGGCGACGCATAGCGCGCGGCTGCCAGGTGCGAACAGCGCCGCCTGGGCGCGCAGGTATTCGTTGGGTTCGCGTCCAAAAACGTAGTCTTCGCCGGAATATCGTTCGTTCCATGTCGCGGCAGCGGCGGCGATTGATTCAGAGGTCACGACATACTCCTGTCGAAGAAGGTAAAAGGCCCGGGAACAAGCGACAGGCTGTTGTGCCGTCAGCATTGCTCAATGACAGCACGCCAAGCTGCACAGCGGCCGTCCTGCGTCGCGGGTGTGTAAGACAGCGCGTAGTTCTCAGACACGGTCGCGCAAGGCGTCGGCAGAGCTAACCTGCGTTGGGTCCAGCCGATGCTCTGGCCTTGAGCACGCTTCGCTCCATCTCTGGACGGCATCGTCAGCAAGCTGTCTACCGCCACACCACGCTCGACGGCCATCCGACAGGTGCAGCCAAGTGCTCGCCGCGTGCGGCCAGGATGCCCCGGCTCCAAGCAGGCGAGCGCTGGTGCCAACCACGGGCCACACTTCAGCTAAAGATGCCGGCGCACTTCCGCCGGCAGCGCATCCTGGATGCGTTTAAGGTTGCTTGGACTTCACAGGGCAGGTGCTGAGACCCAGGAGCGGATACAGCGGGCAGAAGCTCACCAAGCCGGTCAGCAGGGGCACAACCCCCAGCCAACCCCACCAGCCCACAGTTCCCGTGGCGGCCAAGGCGATCAAGACGATGCCAAGGACGATGCGCAGGCCCCTGTCGATACCACCAACGTTGGATTTCATGTGCAAGCTCCTTTCTTCAACAAAAAAAACGTTCCGACCGGCTTCACGGCCCGGTAGCAGCAGCGGCTACGCCCCTGCCAACCACCCCGACACCGGAGCGACTTCGATCAGCCATCACGGGCAAAACATGGCCTTGAGGGTCGTCATCAGCTTCTCCACATCGGGGTTGTCGATGCGGTAGTGCAAGGTCTGGGATTCACGGCGGAACGTCACGAGCCCCTCCTCGCGCATCTTCGCCAGATGCTGCGACAGGGCTGACTGGCTCAGCGACACATGCTCCAGCATCGCGCCCACAGTCAGTTCTTCGTGCTGGATCAGCAGACACAGCACCAACATCCGGTGCTCGTTGCCGATAGCGCGCAGCATCGCCGCCGCCTTGGCTGCACCTTCCTGGATGAATCGCTGGTCTTTCTTGTTCAGTGCCACGGATGTCCTCGACTTAGGTTCACTAATTTAGTAGATTCTAATATATAATGAATTCCAGATGTGTTTCTTTGTAAGGAGTCAAGCATGCAGCCTCAAGCCCGCATCCAAGCATTCTTCGACGAGCCAACCAGCACAGTGACCTATCTGGTGTGGGACCCGGCGACGCGGCAAGCTGCGGTGATCGATCCGGTTCTGGACTATGACCATCGCAGCGGCAAGGCCTCTACGGCGTCCGCTGACCGCGTGCTGGACGCTGCCCGCGCCGACGACCTGACCATCGCCTGGGTGCTGGAAACCCATGCCCACGCCGATCATCTGAGCGCCGCCCCTTATATCCGACAACGCACGAATGCGCGGGTGGCCATTGGCGAGCACATCCGCGATGTGCAGACGATCTTCCGGCCGGTCTTCAACCTTGACGATGTGTCAGGCGACGGCAGCGAGTTCGATCGTCTTCTCAAGGACGGAGAAACGCTCCAGATCGGGCAACTGACCATGGAAGTCCTGCACACGCCCGGCCATACCCCCGCTTGCGTCTCCTATCGCATCGGGGATGCGGTCTTCGTGGGCGACACGCTGTTCATGCCCGACTATGGAACGGCGCGCGCGGACTTCCCTGGAGGCAGTGCGCGGACCTTGTACCGATCCATACAGCGGCTGCTGGCGCTCCCGCCGCAGACCAGGATTTTCCTGTGCCATGACTACAAGGCCCCCCGGACGCGACAGCTATGCCTGGGAAACGACCGTGGCCGAAGAGCGCGCGCGCAACGTTCATGTCCGCGAAGGGATCGACGAGGAAGCGTTCGTCGCAATGCGCCAGCAGCGCGACGCGACACTGGCGGCGCCCACACTGCTGCTGCCGTCGATCCAGGTCAACATCCGCGCCGGCCAACTGCCCCGCGCCGAGTCCAACGGCGTGCAATACCTCAAGATCCCTGTCCGGATGGCCGCATGAGGGGCGCAGCGCGACGCACGGTCCGTTGAAGCATGGCCCCTCCAGACAGACTGCAAGCCCCCAAGTCCGGACCGAGTTCGGACTTGCGGTTGGATGCAGCCTGCCTGCTCCATGCCGTCAGCCCGCTGCTGTGGCTGCCGCAGGCCGCATTGCTGGCGCTGGGCGTGGCACGGTTGCAGAGTGGCGCCGGCCTGAATGGCGTCGTGGGTCCGGCGGTGGGCATAGTACTCGCCGGCGTACTGCGCGCCTGGCTCGACGCCTGGAGCGCCGGGCGTATGTTCGATACGGCCCGCGAAAGCCTGAGCCACTGGCGC
Source organism: Comamonas sp. w2-DMI (assembly GCF_040187735.1). Classification (NCBI taxonomy): domain Bacteria; kingdom Pseudomonadati; phylum Pseudomonadota; class Betaproteobacteria; order Burkholderiales; family Comamonadaceae; genus Comamonas; species Comamonas sp. w2-DMI. Next base: position 9,435 of record NZ_JBANEL010000016.1, read on the forward strand.
GGCCGCGCCATCGCTGCAGTTGCGGCGCGTTCTCCGCTGGATCGCGCCCGCGCGCACGCAGGTGCCGCGGCCAGCGCGCTGGCGGAACAGGCTGAGGCGATCCTGCCCTGGCAGACGCGCTACCGCGGCGCTGTCTGGCGCGTGCGCCTCATACCCGTGCTGATTCTGCTGCCCGTGGCCTGGTACTCCTGGGCAGCAGCGGCCGTACTTGTGCTGGCCGCGCCGTTGATCCCCATGTTCATGGTGATCGTGGGCTGGCGGGCCAAGTCCGCCAGCGAGGCTCAGTGGCTGCAAATGGGCAGCATGAATGCGTTCCTGCTCGATCGCCTGCGCGGCTTGCCGACGCTGCGCGCACTCGGCAGCGTCGAGGTCACGGCGCGCCGCCTGCGGGCCAGCGCCGAGGACCTGCGCCAGCGCACCATGCGCGTACTGCGCATCGCATTTCTTTCTTCGGCGGTGCTGGAGCTTTTCGCGGCGCTGGGCGTCGCCATGGTCGCCGCCTACGTCGGGTTCCATCTGCTGGGGCATCTGGATTTCGGCGCCTGGGGTCGGCGTCTCAGTCTCGCCGAGGGCCTCTTCATCCTGTTGCTGGCACCCGCCTTCTTCGAGCCCTTGCGGGAATTGGCATCCGTCTGGCATGACCGCGCTTCCGGCATGGCGGCAATGGATGCCTTGGACCGGCTCAATGCAGACGGGTTGCCATTGCCGGACGACGAGACGTCGGATCAGCCCAGGCAGGAAGCCCAGGCAGGGAACTCGGATGAAGACGGCAAGCGAGTTCGTCCGCCCCGCGTCAAGGTTCAGGACCTGGCATTCGCGTTCTCTGGCGAGACACCGGTTTTCAGGGACTTTGCGCTGGACGTAAAGCCCGGTGAGCACGTCGCCCTGATGGGTGGCAGCGGGGCGGGAAAGACCATCCTAATGTCGCTGCTGGCCGGATTGCTGCCCGCTTCGGCAGGCCGTATCGAGATCGCCGGCACTGCGTTGACCGCCGAATCCGCACGCGCGTTGCGCGGACGCATGGCCTGGATGGGGCAGCGGCCCCACGTGTTTTCTGGGTCGGTCCGACACAACGTCGCCCTCGGTCGAGCGGGCGTGAGAGATCAGCAAGTGCACCGCGCGATCCAGTGGGCACAGCTCGACAAGGTGGCTCAGGCCCGTCCGGGGACGTCGCTCGGAGAAGGCGGGACAGGCCTGTCGGGGGGCGAAGCCGCGCGTCTGGCGCTGGCTCGGCTGGCCGCCGCACCGCGCGCCGATCTGCTACTGGCAGACGAGCCTACCGCGCATTTGGACACCGAAACCGCCGAGCAGGTCATCGAATCCCTGGTGGCCCTGGCCCAGGGGCGCACCCTGATCGTGGCCACCCACGACCCGGCGCTCGCCGCGCGCATGGACCGCATCGTGCACCTGTCGGCACCGGTCGATGCCGCGCAGCCCATCCCGGGAGGATGGCATGGCGCGTAGAACCGCCCCGGCATCGATACTGCTGCCTGCTCTGCGGGCCGTGCTCGCAGCATCTTCCCGTCGCATGATCCTGGGCGCTGCGCTCGCAGCGCTGACCGTCCTCGCGGGCATGGGGCTGCTCGGCCTGTCGGGGTGGTTCATCGCCGCCACGGCCATCGCTGGACTGCAGGTGATCAGCGCCCTGACATTCGATGTCTTCATGCCTTCGGCCGGCATTCGCCTGCTGGCGCTGGGGCGCACCGCCGCCCGCTATGGCGAGCGGCTGATCACGCACGACGCCACGCTGGCCGCGCTGGCGCACCTGCGCGAGCGTCTCTTCCGGGGGTGGGCGGCTGCTCAGGACATCCGCGATCTGTTGCGCCGCCCGGCCCGGGCGCTGTTTCGCCTGACCAGCGACCTCGACGCTCTGGAATCCCTTTATCTGCGTCTGCTGGTGCCGGCCTGCGCGGCCCTGGGCGCCGCCGTTCTCGCTGCCTTGGTGATCGGCGTCATGGCCCCTTGGCTCGGCATCGCGCTGGGCGTCTGGCTGCTGGCCGTCGGCGTGGCCGTGACCGCGGGACTGTCGCTTCGGGCACGGCCGCCCGCCGTGCGCCGCGCGTTGATCACCGAGCGCCTGCGCGCGCAGGCTGTCGACCTGGTATCGGGCCAAACGGAACTGGTCATGGCTGGCCGTCTGGCAAGCCACTGCGAGGCGCTGCAACAGACAGACCGTCGTCTCGCGCGTGCAGACCGGCATCTGCACCGCTTGGACGTGGCGGCTGGCGCGGTCTATGGTGTGGCCGGCAGCCTTACGTTGGCGCTCGTGCTGCTAGGCGTGGGCATCCTGGCTGACCACGGGCGGATCGGAACCGCAGGCGCAGCGCTGGCCTTGCTGATCGCGTTGAGCGCCATGGAGCCCTTCGCTGCGCTGCGGCGGGGCGCCGTAGAGGCTGGCCGCACGTGGCTGGCGGCGCGGCGACTGTCGCCGCATTGTGGCGGCGATACCCAACAAACGATCCGGCCCGCCGAGCCACCCGAGCCACCCGAGCCGGGGCATGCGCTCAGCCTGCGCCAGGTATCCGCGCGCTACCCGGACAGTCCCGTGGACGCCCTGCAGTCCGTCTCCCTGACCCTGGCGCCCGGAGAACGTATCGCCGTGATCGGCCCCAGCGGCGCGGGCAAATCGACGCTGATGGCCTTGGCCGCAGGTGAGCTGGTGCCGCGCGAGGGCACCATCCGATCACTGCCTCACGCCTGGCTGAGCCAACGCACCGATCTTTTCCAGGACAGCCTGCGCGACAACCTGCGGTTGGCCCAAGCCGATGCCGACGACGACACCCTCTGGCGTGCGCTCGGATCGGCAGGCCTAGCGTCGGACGTGCGCGCCCTGCACGCCGGCCTGGACACCCGCCTCGGAGAAGGCGGGCTGGGACTGTCGGGCGGACAGGCGCGGCGCCTTGCCCTCGCTCGTCTGCTGCTTCAACCCCACACCTTGTGGTTGCTCGACGAGCCCACCGAAGGACTGGACGCGCCCACTGCCGCCGACGTGCTGGCGACGCTGCACACGCTGGGCTCCGGGCGGGCGTGGCTGCTCGCCACGCACCTGCGGCGCGAAGCCGTGCTTGCGGACCGCCTGGTGCTGTTGCGCGGCGGTCGCATCGAAGCCGAATTCCCGCGCGGCAGTCCGGGCTTTGACGCTGCATTGGCTGCCCTGCGGCCCGACTGATCCCTTCAAGCACACAAGATTCACATCGATAGAGGAACCCACCATGGACTTTGACATCGTCAGCCTGTCGCGATTGCAGTTCGCGATCACGGCGCTCTACCACTTTCTTTTCGTACCGCTGACGCTGGGCCTGTCCATCGTGATCGCCATCATGGAAACGGTCTACGTGATGACGGGCCGGACCATCTGGCGCGACATGACCAAGTTTTGGGGCGTGCTGTTCGGCATCAACTTCGCCATGGGCGTGGCCACCGGCATCGTGATGGAGTTCCAGTTCGGCATGAACTGGAGCTACTACAGCCACTACGTGGGCGACATCTTCGGAGCGCCGCTCGCCTTGGAGGGGCTGATGGCCTTCTTCCTGGAAGCGACCTTCGTCGGTCTGTTCTTCTTCTGCTGGGACCGGCTTTCCAAGGTGAAGCACCTGGTCGTGACTTGGTGCGTGGCGCTGGGATCGAACTTCTCGGCGCTATGGATTCTGATCGCCAACGGCTGGATGCAGAACCCCGTGGGCTCGCAGTTCAATCCGCAGACCATGCGCATGGAGATGACGGACTTCTTCGCCGTGCTGACCAACCCGGTGGCGCAGGCCAAGTTCGTGCACACCGTCTCGGCCGGCTACGTGACGGCCGCCATCTTCGTGCTCGGGATTTCGGCCTGGTACGTTCTCAAGGGACGGCACCTGCAGCTCGCCAAGCGCTCCATGACGGTCGCGGCATCGTTCGGCCTGGCTTCCGCGCTGTCGGTGGTGGTGCTGGGCGACGAGAGCGGCTACCTGTCCACCGAGCACCAGAAGATGAAGCTGGCCGCCATCGAAGCGATGTGGAAGACCGAGCCCGCGCCGGCCGCGTTCACCGCCTTCGGCTTTCCCGATCAGGCGGCGCGCGAGACGCACTATGCGGTGCACATCCCCTGGGCCATGGGACTGATCGGCACACGTTCGCTGACCACCGAGATTCCCGGCATCGACGAGCTGGTCGCGCGTGCCGAGACGCACATCCGGGACGGCATCGTGGCATACGACGCCCTGCAGCAGATCCGCGCCGTGAAGGGTGGCGCGGACGTCCCCCCGCAGGTGCAGGCCGCTTTCGAGGAGCATGGGCATACGCTGGGCTACGCGCTGCTGCTCAAACGCTACGTGGACGACCCCCGCCAGGCCACGCCGCAACAGATATCCCAGGCTGCATGGGACACCGTTCCACGGGTGGCGCCGCTGTTCTGGGCGTTCCGGCTGATGGTCGGCCTGGGCTTCTTCTTCATCCTGCTGACCGCCGTGTTCTTCTGGTTGTCGGCGCGGCGCAAACTGGATGCGCACCGATGGCTGCTCAAGGTCGCCGTGTGGTCCATCCCCTTGCCCTGGATCGCCGCTGAACTCGGCTGGATCGTGGCCGAAGTGGGGCGTCAGCCCTGGGTCATCGAAGGCGTTCTGCCGACGGCCGTGGCCGTCTCGAACTTGGGCGCATCGACCGTGCTGCTCACGATCGCTGGCTTCGTCGCGATCTACACCGTCCTGCTCGTCATCGAGATGAAGCTGATGCTCAAGGCGATCCGCAAAGGCCCCGATGACCATGCGCCGGCCCGCGTCGAAGGTCGGCCCGCCGCTTCGGCCGACCTGGCGCCTGCGCAGTAACACCCCAAGGAGAAACGAACATGATCCTGCACGAACTGATCTCCTACGATGTCCTGCGCCTGATCTGGTGGGCGCTGCTGGGGGTGCTGCTGATCGGCTTTGCCCTCACCGATGGTTTCGATCTGGGCACCGGAACGCTGCTGCCTTTCGTGGCACGCAGCGACGTCGAGCGCCGTGTCGTCATCAACACCATCGGCCCGGTCTGGGAAGGCAACCAGGTGTGGCTGATCCTCGGCGGCGGCGCGATCTTCGCGGCGTGGCCGCAGCTCTACGCGGTGTCGTTCTCGGGTTTCTACCTGGCGATGTTCGCGATCCTCGTCGCGCTGATCCTGCGGCCGGTGGCCTTCAAGTTCCGCAGCAAGCGCGAAGAGCCGGCGTGGCGCAGCCGCTGGGACTGGGTCTTGTTTGTGGGCGGCTTCGTGCCCGCACTGATCTTCGGGGTGGCGATGGGCAACGTGTTGCAGGGCGTGCCGTTCCGCATCGAGGACGACATGCAGATCTTCTACGACGGCTCTTTCTTCGGGCTGCTCAACCCTTACGCCTTGCTCGCCGGCCTGGTTTCGGTCGCGATGCTGGTCATGCACGGCGCCGCCTGGCTGCAGCTCAAGACGTCGGGCACCGTGGCCGAACGCGCGCGCCGTTTCGGGATCGTGGCGGCGCTTCTCACAACGGTGCTGTATGCCGTGGCGGGCGTGCTGCTGGCCTACTTCGTGACGGGGTATGCCATCACCGGCAGCATCGACACGTCTGGCGCCTCGAACCCTCTGCTCAAGAACGCCGTGGCGCAGGGCGGCGCGTGGTTCGCCAACTACGCCACCCATCCCGCACTGTGGGTGGTGCCGGCGCTGGGTCTGGCCGGGCCGGTGATCGCGGCGCTCTGTCTGGCCATGCGCCGGCCGCTGGCTGCGCTGCTCGCTGGCGGCGTCGGCATCGCGGGCATCGTCGCCAGCGTGGGCGTGTCCATGTTCCCCTTCATCCTGCCCTCGTCGGTCAACCCGTCGGTGAGCCTGACTGTCTGGGACTCGTCGTCGAGTCACCTGACGCTGTTCATCATGCTCGTTTCGACGGTCATCTTCATGCCCATCATCCTGGCGTACACCAGTTGGGTGTTCTCGGTCCTGCGCGGCAAGGTCGACCCCGAGGCCATCCAGGATGGCAAGGGCCATGCGTACTGACTCACGCACACCATCATTCATAGGACATTGACCATGTGGTATTTCGCCTGGATTCTCGGCTTGCCCCTGGCAGCCGCCTTCGCCGTTCTCAATGCAATGTGGTTCGAGTTGATGGAGGACGAAGCGGTCCGGCGCGACCGCCTCGATCCCAAGGAATCTTGAACCGGGCTACGTGCCCGTCACGACACGAGCCCATGACAAGTTCCATCACGGCGACACCAGTAAATGCAGCCAACACCGCAGATGCCCAACGCAATGTTTGGCTGCTGGTAGCCGCCCAATCCCTGGGCGGTGCCGCGCCGCCCATCATCATTTCGCTGGGCGGCATCGTCGGGCAGATGCTCGCCAGCGATCCCACGCTGGCGACGTTGCCTGTCAGCCTTTATCAACTGGGGCTTGCGCTATCGACCATTCCCGCAGCAATGCTCATGCGCCGCCTGGGCCGGCGCGCGGCCTACGTGCTGGGCGCGTTGCTGGGCAGCGTCTCCGGACTGATCGCCACCTACGGTGTAGTGCAAGGCGACTTCGCTACCTTCTGCGTGGGCACCGCTATGGCCGGTTTCTATGGTGCTTGCGTGCAGAGCTACCGCTTCGCCGCCACCGACGCGGTGGAGCCATCGCAACGGGCGAAGGCCATCTCGCGCATCATGGTGGGCGGCCTGGTTGCCGCCGTCATCGGCCCACAGGTCGTCATCTGGACGCGAGATGCTTGGCCCATGGCGCCGTTCGCCGGCAGCTTTCTCGGCCAGGCCGGCCTGGCCTTGCTGGCCTTGCCACTGCTATGGATGCTACGTGCTCCGCCGCCTCAAGCTGCCGTGGCGGAAGGCACGGCGCGGCCGCTGGGCACCATCGCCCGCAGCCCGGCCTTCGTGGTGGCGGTCACCGCGGGCGTCGTCTCCTATGGACTGATGGCCTTCATCATGACCGCAGCTCCCATGGCCATGGTCGGATGCGGCCACACGGTCGGCGAAGCCGCGCTGGGCATCCAGTGGCACGTGCTGGCCATGTTTGCACCGAGCTTCTTCACGGGCCACTTGATCGCGCGCTTCGGCAAGATCGCCATCACGGCGCTGGGGCTCGTGTTGATCGCCGCCTCGGGTTTGCTGGCGTTGGCAGGGCTTGAGCTGTTGCACTTTTGGGGCTCGCTGATCCTGCTAGGCATAGGCTGGAATTTCGGCTTCATCGGCGCCACGGCCATGGTGACTGACACCCACACGCCCGCAGAGCGGGCCAAGGTCCAGGCGCTCAATGACTTTCTGGTGTTCGGCACCGTGGCAGTGGCGTCGTTCGGTTCGGGGCGCCTGCTGAACACCTCGGGATGGGAAACCATCAACACCCTGATGCTGCCGCTCATCGCGGTGGTACTGGTGATGCTGGGCTGGCTGACGTTGCGCCACCGTCGCACCACTACCTCGGTGACGGTCACGCGGTAAGGCTGGTTGTTCAGAAGCAACCACGGACGTGGCGAATATGCCGTCTTCATCGACCGGCCTTGTGTCTGACCCTGAATGACCCTCGCCATGTACCCCACGCAGCATCCGCAACGCGTCCTGCCGCACAATGAAGTCCGTGCCCGCCCGCCGCAGGCATTGGTGCTGGGTCCGGCCACTGGTCGAGTGGGCATGGGCGAAGTCAGCCGTACCGCATTCAGGAGCGCCAAGTGAGCAAGTCGCACTGGGAACAGGTCTATGGAAGCAAGTCGCCTAATGCGGTGAGCTGGTATGCCCCCCATCTCGATGAATCGCTGAGCTACATCCGCCGAACTGGCGTGGACCTCGCGGCCGCGATTGTCGACGTGGGTGGTGGAGAGGCCACGCTTGTCGACGATCTGCTTGAGGCGGGATATCGTGACATTGCCATTCTGGACATCTCGGAACGCGCATTGGAGGTTTGTCGAGAGCGACTGGCCGAACGATCCGCTCGGGTGAAATGGCTGGTGGGTGACGTGCTGGAGCAAGACTTTGCTCCGCGCTCCGTCGATGTGTGGCACGACCGGGCTGTCTTTCATTTCCTCACGGAGCATGCACAGCGCCAGCGCTATGTCGCTCGGGTATTGAAAGCGCTCAAGCCCGGCGGCTATGCCATCGTCGGCGCATTTGGCCCACAAGGTCCGACGCAGTGCAGTGGTCTACCCGTGGTGCGCTACTCGTCCGACGAACTGCATGACGAGTTCGGCAGTTGCTTCCTCCTCTTGGACCACTCGACGACCCTGCACACGACGCCGTGGGGGTCAACTCAGCAGTTCGTCTACTGCTACTGCAGACGTGAGCATTGACGCCAATGATGTGACTCGTGGCCGCGGCCCTCGCTGCCTCAGGCCAGGCTGTCGGGGGACAATTCCGCGATGGCTTGATAGTGGGTGAGGTAGATCCGTCCGCTGAGGCGCGTCAGAAACGGTGTGCCGGCGAGCTTGTCCATCACCGGCCCCTTCACTTCCGACAGATGGAGCCGGATGCCCGCCTCGTTCAACCGCGCCTCGATCGTTTCCAGGCTTTCGAGCGCGCTGGCGTCGATGTCGTTGATGGCCGAGCACTGAAGCACCACGTGCCGGAGTTCGGGGCGATCCGCGACAGCCTCATTGATGCGGTCCTCCAGATAGCGTGCGTTGGCGAAGTACAGGCTTTCGTCGACGCGCAGCCCCAGCACCTGCGGGCTCGTTAGCACGGAATGGCGAAGCACGTTGCGAAAGTGTTCGGTCCCGGGCACGAGCCCGACCACAGCCACATGCGGCCGGCTGCTGCGGTACAGATGCAGCATCAGCGCCAGGCCTACCCCGGCGATCAGGCCAGTCTCCACGCCCGCCAGCAGGGTCGCGGCCAGTGTGGCCGCCACCACAGTGAAATCGAAGCGTGAGTATTGCCAGGTCCGCTTGAGCATGCCCAGATCGACCAGCGAGAGCACCGCCACCACGATGGTTGCTGCCAGGGTGGCCTGTGGCAGGTGGTGCAGCAGCGGCGTGAGCAGCAAGGTCGCAACGGCGATGCCGATAGCGGTGTAGATCCCGGCCGCCGGCGTCTGCGCGCCGGCGTCAAAATTGACCACGGAACGCGAGAAGCCACCCGTTACCGGCAAACCACCCGTGAAGGCCGCTGCCACATTGCTCGTTCCCAGCGCGACCAGCTCCTGATCCGGTTCGACACGTTGGCGCCGTTTGGCCGCGAGCGTTTGCCCCACCGAGATGGATTCAACGAAGCCGACCACGCTGAGCAACAGCGCTGGCACGGCCAGTTCCGTCCACAGGGCCGGGTTCCACGCAGGAAGCGTGAACGGCGGAAGTCCCTGTGCACCACCCCTACCACACGCACGCCGTGCGCGGCCAAGTCCCAGGCCCAGACTGCGACTGTGGTCGCCGCGATGGCTGCCACGGGTCCCGCCTTGGCGAGGGCATCTGCCCAGCGCTGCCCGATGCCGATGCGGCGCAGCCATGGCTTGAGCCCGCTGCGCGACCACCACAGGAACAAGAGCGCCGACAGCCCCAGAGCCACGGTTGGGCCATTGGTCTGGGGCAGACCTCGCCATAGCGCGGGAAGCAGTTCCGGCAGGGTATCGCCCGATGCCGCAATCCCCAGCACGTGCTTGGCCTGGCTCAAGGCGATCAGCACGCCGGACGCCGAGATGAAGCCGGATATGACCGGATGGCTGAGGTAGTTCGCCAGCCAGCCAAGCCGCAGCACGCCCATGAGGGTCAGCATCAGGCCAGACAGCAAAGCCAGCACCAGCGCCGCCGCCCAATAGTCAGCGGAGCCCGCCGCAGCAACCTGCCCGACGGCTGCGGCGGTCATCAACGACGTCACCGCCGCCGGCCCGACAGCCAGTGTGCGGCTGCTGCCGAACACCGCATAGGCAAGCAAGGGAAGCATGCTTGCATAGAGGCCCGCCTGCGGTGGCAGGCCAGCCAGCATGGCGTAGGCCAGGCTCTGGGGAATCAGCATCAGCGTGACGATGCCGGCCGCAAGCATGTCCGCGGACCATTGGCCTCGGTCGTAGGTTTTCCCCCAGGACAAGACCGGCAGCCACCGCTTGGCCGCAGAGGACCGTTGGGAGGTGGAAGCCCCGCTCATCGGTAGGCCTCGAAAGCCAACGAGAAAGGCACGCGGGCGAGCCCATCAGAAACCATCACATTCACGGGGATACCTCTGGAATGATTTACGAATTTACATATTATAATTTCTTCATTCGTTCAACAGCGAGAACCAAGATGCCACCGTTCAACAAGAGCAACCTAAAAGCGCCCGAGCAGCTGCGTGAGCACGCTGGCGAAGCGTGCGCCTTGCTCAAGGTTCTTGCGAACGAAGACCGCTTGATGCTGTTGTGCCAGATCGCGTCCGCTCGCCACAACGTGGGCGAGCTGGAAGCCATCACCGGCATTCGCCAGCCCACGTTGTCGCAGCAGCTGGCCGTGTTGCGTCAGGAGGGACTGGTCGAGACCGAGAAGGAGGGGAAGTACGTCTACTACCGGCTGGCCAACGACAACGTCGTGCGCGTCATGCGCATGCTCTGGGACATCTACTGCGCCCCGAAGTAAACGGGGTACGAGACCATGAATCACCACAAGAACCCTATCCAAGGAGACAAGGCAATGGATCAACCGCTCAATCGGCGCCGGGCTCTTCTGACGCTTGGTGCGGCCGGCGCTGCAGGCATTGCACTTACGCCGGGCATCGCCAACGCGGCGAACAAGGTCAAGACCACGGCCCGAATCGTCATCGCAGGCGCCGGCGCCGCGGGCCTGGCGGCAGCATCGCGCCTCTCGGAAGCGCTGGACGGCGCGAAGATCACGCTGATCGACGCGCGCAAGGAGCATTTCTACCAACCAGGCTTCACGCTGGTGGGCTCGGGCATCAAGCCCGCAGGCTACGTGGTGTCCACCACCGCCGAATACGTGCCCGCCGGCGTCGAGCTGGTGCAGGAACGCGTGGCCGAGTTCGATCCGGAAGGCAAGAAGGTCGTCACGGAAAGCGGCGAGGCCCATGCATACGACTTCCTCGTCGTCGCCACCGGCATGAAGCTGGAGTACGGCCTGATCGAAGGCATGGAAGAGGGCCTGATCGGCAAGAACGGCATCGGCAGCATCTACCACAGCCCGGCCAAGGCCGAAGCCACGTGGCAAGATCCGCCAGCGCCGCAGCTCGATCTGCATCGAGAGCATGACGCGCGATGCGTCGAGCTGGCAGGAGGATGGGTTCGAAGTGACCCAGGAGGCGGTCACCTATCGGTTCACCGATGGCGCCACGATCTTCTGCACGACCGAACAGGACTCGGTGCCGGTCGATGCCGATATCTGCCCGGAATGCTGGATCACCTACGAGGTTGTTTCAGATGGGCATTCCGACGAGCGGATCACGCCTGCGCGAGTGACTTTCAACTCGACCTGTCGCGAAGCCTTCTGGCTCAAGTACCACGCGCCGTCGTCCAACGACCTGGCCATTTCTACGTCGAACCCGTGGTCTGCCGAGACCCGCTGCCACGACGCAGACACAACGAAGGAGAACCCCTAGCATGCCCTCGTCCATCACCACCGACATTGCCATCATCGGAGCTGGCACTGCCGGTCTCACGGCTTTCAGCGAATTGCGTCGCCTCGGCCTGTCCGCCGTTCTGATCGACCATGGCCCTTTGGGCACGACCTGTGCCCGGGTGGGTTGCATGCCTTCCAAGGCAGCACTGCATGCCGGCCACCAGTGGGCTAACCTGCGCGCGCTGCTGAAAGAGGCCGCCGCACCTGCGGGCTCGGCCACTCCTGACGACTTGTGGAGCCACGCCCGCAGGACGCGCGACCTGCTCGCTGGTAGCACCGCCAAGCGCACCCGCGAGGTAGCAGGAGATCGGCTTCTCACGGGAACGGCGCGTTTCACCGGTCCCGACACCGTGGACGTCAACGGCCAGCCCATTCACGCTCAGGCGTTCATCGTCGCCACCGGCTCCCGGCCGGTTGTTCCGCAGGCTCTTGCGGCGCTGGGCGATCGGCTGCTCACCACGGATAGTCTGTTCGACCTGGACACCCTTCCCGGGAGCGTCGGAATGTTGGGATTGGGCGCCATCGGGCTGGAAATGGGGTTGGCGCTGTCGCGGCTCGGGGTTCGAGTGGTCGCCGGTGACATGAAGACCTTGCCCGCAGGCATCACCGACCCCAAGATCGGTGCGCGTGCCATCGAGCACTTCAGCGGCGATATCACCATGTGGCTGGGGCGGCCCGTCGAAGCCACTGCCCGGCAGCAATCAATCGAGCTGCGCAGCGGCGACGCCGTCGAACAAGTGGACGTCGTTCTGGCCGCACTGGGTCGCCGTCCCAATGTCAAAGGTCTGGAGCTGCAACTGGCAGGCGTGCCGCTTGATGCACGCGGACAGCCGGTCCTGCATGCCAAGACCCTGCGTGCCGGCTCGTCCCTCGTGTTCCTCGCCGGTGATGTGAGTGCCATTCGGCCGCTGATGCATGAGGCCGTCGATGAAGGACTGATCGCAGCGCGTGCCGCTGCGCAATCGCTTGGTGGCGCCCCCCTTGCCGAACTCCCGCCACGCCGCACGCCGCTGGCGATCGTGTTCAGCGACCCCGACATCGCGACGGTCGGTCAAGCCTACGACACGCTGAATCTCGACCATACCGTCATCGGCTCCGCGCAAGGCGACGCCAATGGTAGATCGCGCGTGATGGGTGCCGAAGGCAACCTCGTTCGCCTGTATGTGGACCGCGGCAATGGGCGCCTGCTAGGTGCCGGTCTGCTCGCCACGCGTGGGGAACATCTGGCCCACTTGCTGGCTTGGGCCATCCAGCGCGGCGAGACGGTCGAGAGCCTGCTGGCGATGCCGTACTACCACCCCAGCATCGAAGAACTGGTGCAAAGCGCGCTCAAGGATGCAAGCCGACAGTTGAAGGCTTCGGCATGAGCACTTTGGAAGCGGCTTCCACAACCTCATCCGCAAACCACCCCCGCTCTACCCCCATACCAACCAGGAGCTGAACATGCAGACCACTGATTTCGTCGCGACTGTCTTCGACGGCGCAAGCAATCCGAACAAGGTCACCGTGACCTTCACCATGGCGCTCAACGCCTTGCTCAAAGGCCACACGGCCACCATCATCCTCATGGTCGAAGCCGTCCAACTCGGCAAGCCCGGGGCCACGGCGGGCATGGCGATCGGCAAGCCGTTCGAGCCCGTGGCAGACCTGCTGGCCAAGTACCTCGAAAAAGGTGGTCGCATCGCCATCTGCGGCTCTTGCATGGTTCACAACGGTCTGACGGCCGAGCAGATGGACCCGCGCTTCGAAGTCATCACGGCGCCGGATGTCATTGAGCTTCTCATGAATGCGAGGGGCTCCTTGCAGGTGACCTGAGGGCACACCAACCGTGCGATATGCAAGGCCGCCCATCGGCATGAAAGAGCCACCTCCTGCCCAGAAGCTGGCGAGCGGATGTTTCGGCCCGCTCGTTCAAGGCGGGAGCTAGAACTTGATTCATTCCGTTCAGATCGGACCAGTGTCACTGCCGCCCGGCCTGGTCCTCGCTGCGCTCGTCCTGACAATCGCTTTGTTGGTCGGAAATTGGCTTGGGCGCAACGCCGGAGTCGAAGTAGAGAGTCGAATTTACCGCGGTCTGTTCATCAGCGCGATCTGCGCTCGCTTGGGGTTTGTGCTCCAGTACCATGAAGCCTACTCCAGCACGCCATGGAGCGTTCTTGATTTTCGCGATGGAGGATGGTCTCCCTGGGCTGGGCTACTTGCAGCATGGCTCTATGCCGCGACGGTCGTTTTACGTTTCCCGACAATAAGGAAGCCCCTGCTGTCGGGCTTGACTGCTGCAAGTGCGATTTGGATCGCCGGAACGGTGGTCCTGGCCTTGCCGTTTCGTGAAAGGCAGTTCCTGCCGGATTTCAACACGCTCTCCATAAAGGGCGACCAAATCGCGCTGCAGTCCTACGTCGGAAAGCCTACGGTGGTCAATCTATGGGCCACCTGGTGCCCACCTTGCCGGCGCGAAATGCCCGTCTTCGAGCGCGCTCAGAACGAGCATCTTGACATCAACATCGTCTTTCTCAATCAAGGGGAGGCACCGGCCAAGATCCAGCAATTTCTTGCAGGAAGCAAGCTGTCGCTACGAAATGTGTTGATTGACACGCAGGGCGAAGTTGCCCGCTCAATGGGCCAAAAAGGCCTACCAACAACCCTGTTCTTTAACAGGATGTTGAAGAACCGCCGTTGAAGACGAAATCGCCCACCGCAATTCGAGTCGACTTGTTCATCCAGCCCTCAACTTTCACAAGATGGACTTCAAACAGCCCATTCCGCTCTCATTCGAGGCGTGGAAGAAGCCATTTCGCCCCTTTCGTCGCTCATTGGGCGCACTGCGCGTGCAATTGCGCCAAGGTCCGCAGCCGCGTGAGGTTGTAGGCCGCCATCGTCAGGGTCAGAAGCTGATCAACCTTGTCCAGCCCCCTCACCATCACCTGACGCATCGGCCCGATCTGCTTGCCCCAGCCGAAGCACTGTTCGATGCACTTCCTCTTGCGCTGGCTGACCTCGTAGCCAGGGTGCCGTGTCGTGCGGCTGTCGATGGCGCTGCCGCCTTTGCGATTGAGGTTCTGCGCGACATGCGGCGTGACGTTCATCTCTCGGCACGCACTGACGAACCCCTTGGTGTCGTACGCCTTGTCCGCCCCCACCGTCACGCGCTTGCCCGGGGCAGCGACGTCGCACAGCATGTGCGCAGCGACCTCTCGCTCGGCTGTGCCGTCCGCGGTGCTGGCCTGCACATTGACCACCAGGCCATGCTGGTTGTCCGTCAGCACATGGCCCAGGTAGCTGGGCAGCGCGGGTGCCGCGTTGCTCTTGCGGTACAGCTGCGACTCGGGATCGCTCGTGGACGCATGCGTGTCGTTGCTTCGACGCTCACCTCGCCAGTCCTCAGGAGGGCGATCATCGTCCGATCCGTCCTTGCGTCGCATGCTCTTGTGGCTGGCCCAGGCCTGGATGAGCGTGCCGTCCACGCTGAAGTGCTCGCCCGACAGCAGCCCGCGCTTGTCGGCCATCTCCACGGTGGCGTTGAACAGATCGGTGACGGCGTCGTGTTCGATGAGGCGGTCGCGGTTCTTGCTGAACACCGAGTGGTTCCACACCGTGTCCTCAATGGACAGGCCGACGAACCAGCGGAACAGCAGGTTGTACTGGATCTGCTCGACGAGTTGTCGCTCGCTACGCACGCTGTACAGCACCTGCAGCAACATGGCCCGCACGAGCTTCTCCGGCGCGATGCTCGGGCGGCCGCCCTTGACGTCAGCCGCGTACATGGCCGAGAACTTGCTGTTCATCTTGGCCAGCGCGTCGTTGACCCACTCGCGGATGGGGCGCAGCGGGTGCGTGGCCGGGACGAACTTCTCCAGCGTCACCGTCGTGAACAGGCTCTCGTTGTAGCTGTCGGCACCTCGCATTGGCGGATCATCTCTTCTTGTTCAACGTCGATATGTTCGCTGACTCGGGTGGTCGTGTCGACGGGTACTTCAACATCCTGTTAACGCGGCTGGCCGCTTGGTCGATGTTCGCGTCGGCGAGTTTTCTTACCCAACCCTCAACCAGCGTATTGATGCGCTCAAGCTCGGTCATGAGGCTGGCGGAAAGACGTGAGCCACTTTGGGATAAGCATCTGTAGTGCAGCAGTCACGGCACTACGGGAGGAGTTGATGCTCACAGTTATTCCGTCTGAGCCTGATCAACATACTTGTTCCATGATGTCGGCAGCCCAGCAGGCGTGATCGAGTTGGCACGTTGCTGGTCAATGCATCCGGTAGGCATCGCGAGCTGCGAGGGGTGATTGCAACGGCTGCATTCTTCTCCTTAACTGCGACCAGGGCCATAGGCAGTGGCCCCACAGATAGGGAGAAAACATGAACTTGCGTCATATCGAGGCATTCGTCGCAGTGGCCGAGGAACTGCACTTTGGCCGGGCTGCCAAGCGCCTGCACATCGAACAGTCGCCGCTGTCGCGCCGGATCAGCCGGCTGGAGGCGGACCTGGGCGTGACGCTGCTCCACCGCAACGGGCGTGGCGTGCGGCTGACCGTGGCCGGGCGCGTGTTCCTGGAAGATGCGCTGCGCGTGATGCTGGCCTGCGAGCAAGCCCAGGCCCGCGTTCGGGATGCGGCGGCGGGCTATCACGGCACGCTGCTCATCGGCTTGGCAGGCGACATCGGACGCACGCGCCTAGCCGCGCTGCTCGCGCTGTGCCGACAGGAAGCGCCGGAGGTCAGCATCCGGTTGACGGAGGTACCGCTGGCCCAACTCCTGCACGGATTGGGCGTGGGTATGTTCGACGCAGGCCTGGCGTCGGTAGGGCATGTGGAGGGCGAAATCGTGGCGGCGCCACTGTGGCGCGATCCGTTCCTGGTGGCCTTGCCAGCGCGGCATCCGCTGCTGGCGTACAAGGAAGTGCCGCTGCAGGAGGTAGTGAGGTATTCGCTGGTGCTGTCTGACCCGCAGGCGTGCGACGGTTGCCACCAGCAGCGCGAGCATTTGTTCCGCTCCATTGGCGTGCAGCCGGCGGTGGCCGAGTACGTCAGCACCCATTCGCTGATGTTGGTGCTGGTGGCCGCAGGCTATGGCGTGGGCTTCTGCAGCGCGGCGCATTTCGAAGGCTGCACGCAAGCCGACGTGGTGGCCCGGCCACTTGCGGACCAGGACGCTTCGTTGACGACGTATTTGCTGCGGCCGCAGGGTGACATCCTGGAACCGCTGCGTGACTTCATCGACCGTGCGGAGCGGGTGGCAGGCTCGCCGTTTGGTGGTGATCAACGCCCGAAATGACTTAGGGACGATTGGTTGGTCGATGCGTTTTGGATCTTGCGCGAGACCCGATTTGCATCGCAATCCGACCACGATGCGGCCCCGCGATAGGAGCATGCCTCTGGGGCAATCCGCATGACATGAGAAGCCGATGCCTGCGCGCTGCGAGGTCAGGGCGCTGACGCGGAACGCATGAGCTTTATCTGGATGCAAACCGGCTCATCCGGCCGACGCATTGATGCTTTACCCTGCCCCATTTCCTACGAAAGATTTGCCCTGGTTTTCCGGTTGAGCGCGGCATCGTCGATGGATGCGCGACATTTCAAACCGTTGCGCCGGTAACAAGACTTTTCGCAGGCGCATTATGGTGGCGGCGTATGGGGCATCGCAAGGAGTGTTGCCCCTTGTGCAACGCTCGGCTCCAGCGCCGAGCCCAACGTTCACCATGTGCCGGCCGGCCCGCGCTTTATCGGGTTCTGGGGCAATCGCCGCGCCCACATGGGCCGTGCGCGCTTGCCACTTGTCGATCCGACGATGGGAAGAGCGCGATGACGAAATCGAGCAGCCTCGCCTTTGGCGCCAAGACCTACTACCGCCCGATTGAGGCGGCGATCCGCTGGTGCGGGCTGCTGCGCTTCGAGCAGCGCATCCTGCAAACGCTGGGACCGCGCGCGATGCCGGAGCCCGGCGAGTTTCCGCGCTGGCCGCTGCTGCGCCTGTATGCCGAACGCATCTTCGATGCGCTGACGCATGGCGAGCTGGCCGGCGGCCGTGCCGGCATCGTGCTGGATGGGCAGCGGCCGGAACTCGACGATCCGCAACTGACGGTGCGCCATGTGGACCTCAAAGCGTGGATGGCCCACTACTACCCCGGCGAGCGGCCGGGTTTTTTGTTTGACGACATCGAACGCGCGGTGCATCCGGTGGTGAGCGTGGACACGCTCAACATCCTGCTGGCCGACCGCGAGGCAACGAAGGTGCAGCTCGCCGAACTCTCGCAGGTGCGCGAGGCGCTGCGAGCCGCGCACGAAGCCTTGGCGAAGGAACAGGCGGCGCGCGGCGATGCCAGCGACACGTCGCGCGAGCCGGGCCTGCGCAGCGAGACGACCTACCTCAATATCATCGGTGGGCTACTGACCTTGCTGCTGGGCAAGTCGCCCTCGGGCACGGCCTATTCGTGCTTCCACAGCATGGACGCGGTGGTGAGCGCGCTGCTCGCGCACCACGAAGGCCGGCCGGGCCTGAGCGAACGCACGCTGTGGAGCAAGCTCGCGCAGGCGCGGCGCCACCTCGAAGCGTCGCGCTGATTCAAGTCCCGGCCGCGCCCTGCAATTGCAGTCGCGCCTTCTGCAATTGCAGTGATTTCCGCGGCGGCCGTCTATTCAATGCGAGGCACTTTCCGAACAACGCCAATGAGCGTCAAGGAGTGTCTCTCATGTCTTCGCAGACCACAGCGCCGGTTACGCCGGCCGAGCACCGCATCCTGCGCCGCGCCGAAGTCGAGGCCAAGACCGGCTTCAAGCGCGCCCACATCTATTCGCTAATGAAGGAGGGCAAGTTCCCAAAGGCGCTGCGCCTGGGCGTGCGCGCCGTGGGATGGGACTCGGTGGAGGTCGAGCAATGGATCGCTGACCGCCTCAACGAGCGCGCCTGACGCTTCTTCCGGCACATGCCAATCAACCGGGAGAAGCCCATGCAGGTGGTGTCCATCATTTCGACCAAGGGCGGCGTGGGCAAGACCACGACGGCGGCCAACCTGGGCGGCTTCGCGGCCGACGCCGGGCTGCGCGTGCTGCTGCTGGACCTGGACGTGCAGCCCACACTGTCGAGCTACTTCACGCTGGCCGAGCGCGCGCCGGCCGGCATCTACGAGATGCTGGCCTACAACGAGCAGCGCGCCGAGCAACTGGTATCGCGTACCGCCATCGCCGGGCTGGACCTGGTGCTGTCGAACGACGACCGCGGCGAGCTGAACACGCTGCTGCTGCACGCACCGGACGGCAGACTGAGGCTGCGCCACCTGCTGCCGACGCTCGCGCCGCGCTACGACCTGCTGCTGATCGACACCCAGGGCGCGCGCAGCGTGCTGCTGGAGATGGCGGTACTGGCCTCGGACCTGGCACTGTCGCCGGTGACCCCGGAAATCCTCGCGGCCCGTGAGCTGCGCCGCGGCACCTTGCAGCTCATCGAGGACATCGCGCCGTACCGGCACCTGGGCATCGAGCCGCCGCCGCTGCACCTGCTCATCAACCGCGTGCATCCGGTGTCGTCGAACGCGCGGCTGATCCAGCAAGCGCTGCGACAGGTGTTCCAGGGGCAGCCTGGCGTGCGCGTGCTGGACACCGACGTGTCGGCGATCGAGGCGTATCCGCGCGCAGCGACGCGAGGCTTGCCGGTGCACCGCGTGGAGTACCGCCAACCGGCGGGCCGCGCCGCACCCGCGGCACTGGACACCATGCGCGCGCTGGCCGGCGAGCTTTTCCCGGCGTGGCAGGAGCGCTTCGCGCTCGTCACCGGCCGAGAGAACGCGGGAGGGGCCGGCCATGGCCAGCGCGCATGAACTGGCGCGCGGCCACAAGCGGCTGCGAGCGCTGATCGAGTTCGCCCTGGGCGAGGGCTGGAAGGTGGTGCGCACCCGTGGCGGGCACCTGCTGTTCACGAAGCAGGGCTGCGCGCCGATCTACACCAGCTCGACGGCGAGCGACCACCGCGCCGAGCGCAATGCCCGTGCGCAGCTTCGCCGCGCCGACCGCCAGGCGCAGGCAGCCGCGGCATCGCCGCAGGAGCGCAGCCATGGCTGACATGACGCCAGATGACATGGCCGCGAAGCTGCTGGCCTCGGGCTTCGAGCGCAGCAGCCCTTCGGCCGCAGCCTTGACCGACCCCATCGCCGACACGCCGATGGTCGTCACGCTGGACCAGTTGCGCCCCTATGACCACGACCCGCGCGTGACGCGCAACCCGGCCTACGAGGACATCAAGGCGTCGATTCGCGAGCGCGGGCTGGACGCGCCGCCCGCCATCACGCGCCGGCCCGGCGAGCCGCACTACATCATCCGCAACGGCGGCAACACACGCCTGGCGATCCTGCGCGAGCTGTGGAGCGAGACGAAGAACGAACGCTTTCTCCGCATCCCCTGCCTGTTCCGCCCCTGGCCGCAGCGCGGCGAGGTGGTGATGCTGACCGGGCACCTGGCCGAGAACGAGCTGCGCGGAGGATTGAGCTTCATTGAGAGAGCCCTGGGCGTGGAGAAGGCGCGCGAGTTCTACGAACAGGAGATGGGGCGGGACAGCGGCCAACCGCTGTCGCAGAGCGAGCTGGCACGTCGGCTCACGGCCGATGGCTTCCCGCTGCCGCAGTCGCACATCAGCCGCATGCAGGACGCGGTGCACTACCTGCTGCCGGCGATCCCGAACCTGCTGTACGGTGGGCTGGGCCGGCACCAGGTCGAACGGCTCGCGGTGCTGCGCAAGGCCTGCGAGCGCACTTGGGAGCGGCGTGCGCTGGGCCGCAGCCTGTCGGTGGACTTCGCCACGCTGTTCCAGGACGTGCTTGCGCAGTTCGATGCGCAGCCCGACAACTTCTCGCCGCAGCGGGTGCAGGACGAGCTGGTAGGCCAGATGGCCGAGCTGCTGGAAGCGGACTACGACACGCTGACTTTGGAGATCGACGACACGGAGAGCCGGCAGCGTGCGCTGACCGGCGATCCGGCCCCACCAGCGGCAAGGCCAGCACCATCGGCGGCATCGGCCGCTGCGCCCGAGCCGCCGCGGCCGTCGCCGCCGCCATCGTCGCTGGTTACCCCATCAATGCAGTCGTCGGAGTCCCGTTCGCCCGCTACGACGGGCGCAAGCGCTGCTGCATCGATGGTTGGCGCCGAGGGCGAACAGAGTGGCGACGACCGGCGCGATGAACGCCTGCAGGGCCACATCGTGTCGCCAGCGCCGACCACCGAGCGCTTGCAATCCATCCAGCGCATGGTCGCCGACCAGATGGGAGACAAGCTGCCCGACTTCGAGGCTGACGCGCTGCGCGCGATCCCTGTGCAGGCCGGTGGGCTCTACCCCATCTCGGACGTCTGGTATATCGAACCCGGCCTGGACGTGCCGGATCGGCTGCGCGTGCACATCGCGCAGTTCGCGCGCGAGATCGCGGAGGAAGCCGGCGTGGCCGAGAAGGTCGAGCCCAGCGACGGCGGCGTCGGCTTCGCCTGCGTGGCCCCGCCGGCTGCGCGCGCGATGCCGCCGTTCGCGCGGGCGGTGCTCACGCTGTTGCAAGCGCTGTGCGCCGCCCGTGCCGTGGCCGGGCTCGATCACGCCCGGCTGGCCGATGACTTGGCGCCCTTGCTGTATGGCGGCGGTGCCTATCCGCGCCTGAGCGATGCTGGGCTGGTCAAACTGTTCCGGCTGCTGCGCCTGGCGCGTCGGCTTCTGGATCTGGAAGCCGGCGCGGGCGCCAATGCCCCTGGCGCCTGAGCGGAGACCAGCCATGTCCGCACCGCACCCGCTCAACCAGGCCGTGATCGCGCAGGCGCTGCACGACCTGCGCAACGGGCAACTGCGACGCTGCAAGGCGATGGGCTTCGGCGAGGAAGAACTCGATGCGCTGAAGCATCCCGAACTCGTGAGCATGCTGGTCAATGCCACGGTCTCGTGGTGCTCGGTGTCGGTCAATCGCGAGGTGCTCAAGCGATTGCTGAGCCAGGTGCACGACGTGGAGCGCGAGATCGCCACGGTTGACCGCATGCTGCGCCTGGGCGCTAGCACCGAGATGGTCAGCCGCTTCTACGGCCTGACGCACCAGGAGGTGGCCCTGCGCCGCGACATACTCGGCCTGCCCAAGCGCAAGGGGCGGCATCCAGTGCTGGACGAGGCGCAGGACACGGCGTTGTGGAAGCAATGGAAGGCCGGCGTCACGGAGCGCGGCGTCGCGCTGGACGACGAGGTGGCGATGCTGGCGCTGACCATGGACCTGGCCGAGACCTTGAACCTGCCGATGTCGGTGATCTGGTCGGCGATACGCAACTGGATCGATCAGGGGCTGGTGTAGACCATGGCGACCGGCGGCTCACCCCGGCGCGATGGCCCCGTGGCGCTGTCGGCACTGTTCGACGACGCGCTGCGCGAACTGGTCCCCCCGACACCATCGGCACCGCCAGCCCCGCGCGGCACTGCCCCTGCGGCGCAGGCCGCGCCGGTCAGCGACGGTTTCCTGTACAGCGGCAACCGGCACGAGAGCGTGCCGCGCGCGCTGTTCCTCGACCGTCGCCTGACGCCGCTGGAGCGCAACGCCTGGCAGGTGTTCCGCCTGCAGCTCCAGAGCGACGGCGTGACGGCTTTCCCGACCTACGACCAGCTCCGGCCCTTTCTTGCCTCAATGCCATGCGCGGCACAAGCCTCGCACGAGACCGTGGCGCGCGCCTTGACGTTGCTGCGGCTGACGCGCTGGCTGAGCCTGGTGCGACGGCGCCGCGACCCGAAGACCGGGCGCATCCTGGGCAACCTCTACGTGCTGCACGACGAACCGCTGACACCCTTCGAGGCGATGCAGCTCGACCCCGACTACCTGGGCCTGGTCAGCCAGGCGCTGACCCATGCCGCGAAGGCGGTGCAAATCGTCGGTGCGAACACCCTGCGCGAGATCGCCGAAGACCCGATGCTCAATGGCCGCACGCTGCCCACGCGCCTACAGGTGCTGGCACAACGCATGGCCTGCAACGAATGGGTCGATGCGAGTTATCCACAAGAGCCTGTGGATCACGAATCCGAAGAAGGCCAGGACGGCCTACTTCGGAATCTCGACGGCCCGTCTTCGGATTCCGAAGCAGGGCCGAAACCCGCGCCAGACGGCTCACTTCGGAATCCGAAGGAGGACCGTACAGTACGTAAAGAAAATCATAGTGAAGTACGTACAGTACCGCGCGCGAAGGCGTTGCAGCACCTGCGCCTGCCCGAGCGCCTGCTGCGCTTGAAGGACGAACAGCAAAGCGGCGCGATGGTGGCCTTGCAGCAGGTGGACGAGTCGCTGCGGCAGGCGGTGCTGGACGAATGGGATGCGCGCTGTCGCAACAGCGCGGTGCGCAACCCGGCCGGCTACCTGTTCGGCATCATCCAGAAGGCGATCCGCGGCGAGTTCAAGGCTTGGGCCGGCGAAGGCGGCTCGCCATCGACGCCGCCTGCGCCGCCGCCACGGCCACCCGAACCGGCTCCTTCTGCATCGCCACCGCCCGCACCTAACGGCCCCGGCCGTGAGGCAGCGCGGGCTTACCTGGCGAAGCTGCGTTCGACGTTGGGCAACGCCTGAACAGCTATCCCCAGGGGATAGCTGGGACACGAAGCCTTCCAGCCATCGGCTTCGGTTCTGTCATGTGTCGCACCGTCGCAGCCCGGCGCGGACCTATCCCCAGGGGATAGGTGGAACACGCAGCCTTCCGCGCCCCCGGTTCGGTCCCCGTCTTCATCGCCTGAGACGGGGAGCTATCCCCTGGGGATAGACGCAACACGCGGCCTTCCGGGACGACAACCGGGGACGCACCCGCTGCGGTTTGTTGACTGACGCCCTTCCGGGCGATGCCGATGCTGGCGGCTCGTTCCTTTACCGCGAGTCGTCACCATGGCCAACGAATCCCAGCAGCCCTTGCAGTTGAACCTCGGATCGCTGCGCAGCGCGATGTCGCTGACGCTGCACACCCACCACGCTTCGCGCATCTGGCATGGTCGAGCGCCCGCCGAGGGTCGGCCCGGCATCATCGGCCTCAACGGCTACATCAGCGTGATGAACAAGATGAAGCGCGGTGCCGAGCAGGACGATCCTTACTCGGATTTCTGGATGCTGCGCATCGAGGACAAGCTGACGCAGACCAAGACGAGCTTGCAGGCGCTGCGCGAGCAGGTGGACCAGGCACTGGCCGACGTGCCGCCTGCGCTTTCGCTGGGCGAGAACATGAACGTGCAGCCCGTGAAGCTGCCGCTGTTCGTCAACGCGCAGCTCGGCTTCATGGCGGTGTACCTGCTGGCCGACTATGACGACCTGGCGCGCAAGCTGATCCTTGCCCATCACACCGCACTGATCGACCGCAGTACGTTGGAACGCTGGCTCAACGACGGCGCGCACGCGCTGCGCAGCCTGTTCTCCTTGGCACAGCAGTACCGCTACTCCGGCGCGACGCGCGACGACTTCGCCTCGAAGAACGCGGTGGCGCGGGCGGCCCTGGAGAAGTTCGGCGAGCTGCCGCAGGACGTGCTCGAAGGCACGCGCCGCTCGCGCTTTGCGCCACCGATCGCGCGGCGGGCAGGCAAGCCTGGTGCAGCCGTTGAGGCCGCACCCGTCGCTGGCGCAGCCGACGTGGCGGACGACGATCTGGACGGCGAAGGCGCCAAGGCATGACGGCATCGTCTTCGACCGGCCAACCGGCGCGCTTCCTGCCGCTGGAACAGGCGGACTTCCAGCGCCTGGAACACGCGGCCTACCTAAAAGGCCTTTTACAGCCTTTTAAGGGTAAGGGGAGTCTGGAGGCCTGGGCCAACCAGTGCACGGCGCTGCGCGACCACTTGATCAGGCTGGCGCAGCGGCGCGTGCTGCAACAGGCGCGGGCCTATCCCTTCTCGCTGCTCGACGTGCAACTGGCCCAGCAGACCACGGGCGCGGGCACGACCTTCCTGCGCTGGCGCAACCACGACCGTTCCTCGATGGGCGTGGCGTTGTGGGAGTCGCTGCTCGACACCCCGGCGACGCCGGCCTCGCTGATCGATGACCTGTACGCGATGGAGCTGCAGCGCATCGCGCTGAACATGCAGATCAGCCTCCTTCACACGCTGGGCCGCCAGGCCCAGGAGTGCGCCAGCAAGGCCGCGCAGGCCGAAGCGGCTTACCTGCGGCGTGTCCACGGGCATGCCGCGTCCGTTCCATCCACCACCCCCAAGGAGTCACCATGAGCACGCACTTCGTCGGCGAAGGCAACATCGGTTCTGCGCCGGACTACCGCGAATTCCCCAACGGCAACGACGAGCCGCGCCGGCTGTTGCGCCTGAACGTCTACTTCGACAACCCGATCCCGAAGAAGGACGGCGAGTTCGAGGACCGCGGCGGCTTCTGGGCGCCGGTGGAGCTGTGGCATCGCGACGCCCACCACTGGAAAGACCTGTACCAGAAAGGCATGCGCGTGCTGGTGGAAGGCCGGACCGTGAAGGACGAGTGGGAGGACGCCGACGACAACGAGCGCACGACCTTCAAGATCGAGGCTCGGCGCGTGGGCATCCTGCCGTACCGCCTCCAGGCCGTGACCCTCAGCGCCAGGACGCTGGAACCCGAGGCGGCAGTACCGCCGCCGAAGGAAGCCAAGGGGACAAAGGCGCCGAAGGAAACCAAGGCCAAGGGCTGATTCCCCGCAGGGGCGGCTGTAGCAACCGTCAGACGCCCGACATGCACCAGCTATCCCCAGGGGATAGCTCCAGGGTGTTCCACCGAATTCCAGCCGCCCTCCCGAAACGACGCTCCCGCTGCGCCAGCCGTTGCAGTGCCGCGCGTGCCGCTGCGGCAACGCATCGCCTGCTGATCACAAAGCGGTGTCTGCGCCGATCGACTTCCTTGCTGCCGTCATCCGCTGGCCCGGCCAAGCTGGGGCCATCCGATGAACCGCACACTTCCAAGGAGGCTTCATGCGCGTGTTCCTGTGCGAGAAGCCGTCCCAGGGCAAGGACATCGCCCGTGTGCTGGGCGCTGGCCAACGCGGCAACGGCTGCTACAGCGGTGCCGGTGTCATCGTGACCTGGTGCATCGGTCATCTAGTCGAGGCGGTTCCGCCCGAAGGCTACGGCGAGCAGTACAAGCGCTGGGCCATCGAACAACTGCCCATTCTTCCCGAGCGCTGGCGTGTCGAGCCCAAGGCGGCGACCGCGGCGCAGTTCAAGGTCGTGCAGCAGCTCGTCGCCAAGGCAGGCGAGCTGGTGATCGCGACCGACGCCGACCGCGAGGGCGAGATGATCGCCCGCGAGATCATCGAGCTGTGCGGCTACCGCGGCCCGATCCAGCGGCTGTGGCTGTCGGCGCTCAACGATGCGTCGATCCACAAGGCGCTGGGTGCACTCAAGCCATCCGCCGAGACGCTGCCACTGTACTTCTCCGCGCTCGCCCGATCGCGTGCTGACTGGCTGATCGGGATGAACCTGAGCCGCCTGTTCACGCTGCTGGGCCGCCAGGCCGGCTACAGCGGCGTGCTGTCGGTCGGGCGCGTGCAGACGCCGACGCTCAAGCTGGTCGTGGACCGTGATCGTGAGATCGCACGCTTCGTCTCGGTGCCGTTCTGGGCCATCGAGGTCGCGCTCTCGCATGCAGGCCAGTCCTTCGTCGCAAGCTGGACGCCGCCGCAGGGCAGCACTGACGACGCCGGCCGCTGCCTGCAGCAGCCGGTGGCGCAACAGGCCGCCGTGCGCCTGCGCGCGGCCGGCGCCGCCCAGGTGCTGTCGGTGGAGACCGAGCGCGTGCGCGAAGGCCCGCCACTGCCGTTCGACCTCGGCACCTTGCAGGAGGTGTGTTCCAAGCAATTGGGCCTCGACGTGCAGGAGACGCTGGACATTGCCCAGGCGCTGTACGAGACGCACAAGGCGACGACGTATCCGCGCTCGGATTCGGGCTACCTGCCCGAGAGCATGTTGGCCGAGGTGCCGGCCGTCCTCGACAGCCTGGTCAAGACCGATCCCGGTCTGCGGCCGCTGATCGACCGCCTGGATCACCAGTAGCGTTCGCGCGCCTGGAACGACGGCAAGGTCACGGCGCACCACGGCATCATTCCGACGCTGGAACCGGCCAATCTCTCGGTGATGAGCGAGAAGGAGCTGGCCGTCTACCGGCTGATCCGCGCCCACTACCTCGCGCAGTTCCTGCCGCATCACGAGTTCGACAGGACGGTGGTGCAGCTTACGAGCGGCGGGCAGTCGCTGGTCGCGGTCGGCAAGCAGATCGCGGTGGCCGGATGGCGCCAGGTGCTGGCGGCGCCGGAGCTCGACGACACGGACGGCGAGGACGCGCAGCGCGGCCAGGTGCTGCCGGCGTTGCGCGCCGGGGCCTCCTGCCAGGTCGGCCAGGTCGAACTGAAGGCGTTGAAGACGCTGCCGCCCAAGCCCTACACGCAGGGCGAACTGGTCAAAGCGATGAAGGGCGTCGCCAAGCTCGTGACCGACCCGCGCCTTAAGCAGAAGCTCAAGGACACCACGGGCATCGGCACCGAGGCCACACGCGCCAACATCATCAGCGGGTTGCTGGCCCGCGGTTATCTCTTGAAAAAGGGCCGTGCCATCCGCGCGTCGGATGCGGCTTTCACGCTGATCGACGCGGTGCCGGCGGCCATCGCCGATCCGGGCACGACGGCGGTGTGGGAGCAGGCGCTGGACATGATCGAGGCCGGTCAGATGACGCTGGACACCTTCATCGCTAAGCAATCGAGCTGGGTCGCCCAGCTCGTGCAGCAGTACCGCAGCGCCACGCTCGATCTCAAGCTCCCGCCTGCACCGAGCTGCCCGCAGTGCGGCGCCCCGATGCGCCAGCGCAGCGGCAAGAGCGGCGCGTTCTGGTCGTGCAGCCGCTACCCGGACTGCAAGGGCACGCAGCCGGTCGAAGATACCGCGGCAGGCGAGCGCGGCGCCTCCCGCCGACCATCCAGCACGCCGCCTCGGCGCTCCAGGGCGAACTGACGCCCACGTCTCCCTCTGCCACGCCGGCTGCTGCCGACGGCGGGGCAAACCTCCCGCGCCCCGCGGGACTCCCCAGCGCGCGTTCCCTTCTGCAACGGTGTGCGCGTCCTGCACGGGCCGATCACGGCCGGCAGGGCGAGAAGGTCATTACTCCATCGAGTCGCGCGCGACGCGGTTCCGCTGATCCAGGTGCTTGCGTCCATCCGCGAGCGGTCTCCTGACGTCTTGGCCTGCAAGGCTGCGAGGTGCCAGGAGACCGCTTGCGGTCGACGGTATTCGGTGCCGGTGCCCGCCGGCGAAACAACGGGTTCCCTTTGTGTGTGGATACACGCCAGAGGATGCCGGCCCCAGCCACGAAACGGGCCGGGTGAGATTGCTGACGCAGCGAATGGCTTTGACGACGGCCTGGCCTGCTTGCAGCCCACAGGTGGATTGATTCCTCTCCAGCCGAAGTCCTGCGGGGCTTCGGCGCCTTTGTCGTGGGCGGACGGATCGTGCACCGCTCCTGCCGGCAGTGCTCGGGCCAAACCGGACGACGCGCAGTTCCGTTTGATCGGCGACGGCGCGCTTCGGGGCTTCCATCCTTCCCGCATGTTTCGCTGACGGTCGTCAGCAGCATGCCCTGGCAGCTCCGGTCTTCAAGGCTGCAACGCGGTTCGCCACGTTGACCGATCCAGTCCGCTTCGCACCGACCACCGCGGACGCGCGTCGCCACGACGCGGGTGCTTTCGATGTTCAACCCTTCGGGAGTTTTCCGCTCCCGTCAGGGCGTGGTGCTCCCGGTCTTCAACCACCAGGAGAAACCCATGTTCCTTGCGTTCGCATCGGCACCTTTGAGTGCTGAACAGGCCCGCGCCGAATCCATCGGCTTCCAGGCCCTGGCCTACGTCGGCAAGCGCCTGCCGCTGCAGGTGCTGTGCAGCGCGGCCGGCCACTACATCGGCACCGCCGATGCGGACGGCCCGGTCTCGCGCGAGTCGGTCAGCTACTTCCGCTCGCACCACGCCGCTGAGCACGCCCTGCAAACGGGCCGCTGGCAGCAGCGACTCAACCCGTGATGTCCAACCACCAGGAGCCAAGTCATGAACCGTGCACTGCCTCAAGAGGTACTTGATCAGATCGAGCTGGAACACCAGCACTTCGCCGCCGCGCCCCAAGCCTTTTTTGAGGCATGGAAGCGCGGCGTCCACATCGCCGGAGCCGAATGGTTCGGCGACGGAACCTGCGAAGGCCTGCAGCGTGCCACCACCAAGTGGGATCTGAAGCCAAAGCTGATGATGCTCAACGACGCCCTCGGCGTCCTGAGCAGCGGCCAGCGGATGTTCCTGTCCGCGATGGTGAGCTTCTACAACGCCCGTGAGGGCGGTGCCATGCTCAAGCGTTGCGGCTTCGATGGTCTGTCCGACCTGGGCGGCCTCGACCTGGAACGGCGCAAGGTCATCGCCGACCTGACGCTGAACTACAACGGCTGGTGAGCCGCGCTGCGGCCTGCCGACGTTCTTCTTTCTTCCTACCCCACGAGGGACATGCGTCCCCGATCGGGGCCATGTCCCTCCTTTTCTTGAAAGGAGTGATTCATGTCCCCTGACTTTTCCATCGGTCTGCTCGTGACCGACGACGACATCGATGCGGTCATCCTGGAAGGCTGGCCGGCCGACGTGCGCAAGCCGCGCATCGTGGTGTTCGACTACGCCGGCCACGATGTCCCCGACGAGCACGTGCTGCGCATCGGAACTGGAGCGCCGAACGCCGGTTTGACCGGGCGCGAGGTGTTCGCGGTCGAGTACGGCCCCGATTGCCGCTACCCATCGCCCGCCGAAATTCTCTCGATACTCGATACGCGCAAGCCGGCCGAGAAAGCTTCTGCACTGAGCATCGCCCGCGACGTGCACCAGAGCATCCTCGACTTGGATGCGCGGCTGGATCGCCTGGAGCAGGCGCCGACCGGCGACGACTACAACCGCCTGTACCAGCTTGCGAATGGCGGCCTGCTCGACCTGTTGAAGGCGCTGGGCGACCCGTCCTCTACCGTTGCCGGCTGACCGGCTGCCACTTCATCCACGTGCTGGGGTTCAATTCCCCAGCAGGGGATTGCCTCGGCCATCCTCTGCTGGAGAAATCCCATGTCCTACCCGAACAACAATCCCTTTGTCCGCGGCTACGACGGCCTGTCCGTCCAGCGGCTGCTCGCCATCTCCTACGACGACGACTGCCCGCTGACCTACCTGCCGCTGCATCCCTCGCAGTCGAATCAGCCGGACAGCCAGGTCGAACGGCGGGCCTGCATCTCCTCGGACGACTTCGTGCTGATCACCGAGGACCAGGCGGTCCCGGACGAGCTGCAAGCGCAATGCCGCAGCCACGGACTCGCCCGCAACGTGGTCTACGCCGTGATGGCCGAGGAAGACGGCAAGCCGCGGCACGTGGGCGACACTTACTCCGAGGAAGCGGCCCGTGAGGTGGTGCGGCGCCTGCGCTTCGAGACCGGCTACTACAGCAGGTGCTGGGAGATCAGCAGTGCGCACCTCGACGCCGAGGCGCACCAGTTCCTCGCGGAGCTGGCGGACATCGCCACGCCGACGCTGTTCCTGTTCGTCGCCTTCCGCATCCCGTACAGCCCGGCCATCGGGTTGAAGCTGATCGCCACGCCCTGGAGCGACGAAAACCTGCGCGCGGTGGAAGGCATCACGGCCAAGCGGCTGACGCAGGAGCACCGCAAGAAGGGCATGCCGGAATCGCTGGTGCATGTGCTGCACCTGGCCGCGCTCGCCGACGTGCGCATGCTGGTCTTCGATGCCGATGCGCAGGTGCTGGACGGCCTGCCGATCTACGACGACTGACACCACCTTTCGAGCCCCCACGCGGGGCTCGTTTCATTTCTGGACGAAGCCGGTGGCGGCGCAGTGCCGATTCCCCCGCGACGCTGGCCCACACCCGACGCACGCTGCTCGCATGTTCGCTGGCGTTGCCGGCAAGCATGCCCAGGCAGTCGAGACCTTCGAGGCTGCGGCACGGTTCGCCGTGCTGGTTGCTTTTCCTTCCACGGGCGCATGCGCGTCCATCCACCTCACCCCCAAGGGACATGCCTCCCTTGCGGGCGGAAGTTCCTTGGATTGCCACAAGGAGCCTCCTAATGGATACCCAAGCCATCCGCGCACAGATGCCGACGCTGGTTCGCGGCCACGTGCCTTCCAACGTCCGCAGCTTCAAGTTCAACATCTTCGACGGCCAGCCCAAAGTTTCGACGCTGGGCTTCCACATCGATCCCAAGCCTTTCGAGGGCAAGGTCATCGCCACCACCGACGAGGCCATCGTCGTCAAGACGGGTCGGGCCGAGTTCGCGGTGCTCGACAAGGCGCTCGTCACCGACGTGCCCGACGAAGGCGCCAAGGTGCAGGTCGAACCGTATGCGCGGCGCCGCTTCGACGGCGTGCGCGCGGACACGCCCGAGGAGAGTACCGAGTTCACCGCCGACGGCCAGCCGTACACGGTGAAGCGGCTCATCCTGGGTTCCGCGCCGGCCAAGTTGCCGATCCCTGAGCCGCAGTGCCCTGAGCTGCAGGAGCTGATCCATCAACTGGAACAGTTGCCCGCGCCCGATGGCTTTCGCCGCATCACGCACCTGCTGGTGGATGCCGGCGCGCGGGACTTCACGGTGGTCGATCCGAGCCCCAGCAACATCATCGCCACGCCGCCGGCCATCGGCTTCACGGTCGCCTCGGCGAAGTTCCAGGGACGAGTCAGCGTGCTCTACGAACGCGGCCTTGACCTCTACGCGATGGAACTGCACCGCGACGACGAACTGGTCGAGCGGGTCGATGAAGTGTCCTTCGACGCGCTAGGCCAGGTCCTGGAGCGACTGATCGACGACGGGAGCTGGCGCCTCATCCGCGTGCAGCGCTTGTCCGGTCGCAAGCCCGTCCAGCACTGAGTCCCTGCATCCCCAAGCGGCTTCCCGTCCTCACGGCGGGAAGCCATTTTCTCGTACCTCCATTGGAGATCACTTCCATGACTGTTCGATTCAAAGGCGCCGCGCTTCGGCCCGTGCTCGCCGAGGCAGCGGCCAACCAGTGCCGCGTCATCCTGGTCAAGGACCAGGGCGTGTATTTCATGGCCGAGCGTGGCGAGCGCCAGCCCGATGGACGGCGCAAGACGATCGCCTATGCCGTGGGCTGCAACCCCCATGTCGATGCGTTCGACGACTGGTGGGAACTGACGCGCGCCGAATTCGGCGGCGACGACTTCGGCGAGTTCTTCGACCTGCAGGAACGGGTCTTTACCCGCATCCTGCACAGCGAGGACGACCTCGAAGTGTCGGCCACGGCCACGCACCTGTCGATGCAGCCCATGCCCGCTGCGCCGGCCGGCCACTGACTGGCCTGCTTCCCAGCCCCTTCACGGGGGCTTCTCTTTTTTCTGGTTCAGCGGCCCCGGCCGCATGTCGGCTCAAGCTCCCCACTGGCGCAATGGACTGAAGAGCGCCAGCAATACGGAGAGTCACGGATACCGATTGCCGCTCGCGCGGGCGCGTGCCAGGCGCCACGCTTACCACCATGTTCCGCTGACACCCGTCAGCAGCATGCCCAGGCAGTCTCGATCTTCAAGACTGCGATGCGGTTCCGACCGCGCTGATCACCCAGTTCGCTCCGGCATCCCAGCGCGAACGGCCATCGGTTCTCCCGATGGTGATGCCACCCAAGCTGTTCCTTCAACCCACGCGGGGGTTCCACACCTTCCCCGCCTTGGGTCGGGTGTGTCTCCGCCTCTTTGTTCTCAGGAGATTCACCATGACCACTTCCACCGAAAAGTCCTTCTTCGACCTGCACATCACCGGACTCGGGTATCTCAATCGCATCCGCGAAGTGAAGCCCAAGAAAGGCGATGCGTTCCTGGCCTGCGACATCGCGGCGCTCAACGGCCCCAGCGATGATGTGGCCTACGTGCGTTTCGACACGCGCGTCTCGGGCTCCGAAGCGCAGCACCTGGTGCGCCGCTGCATCCAAGCGGTTGATGCCGAGAAGAAGGTGATGATCGGCTTCCGCCTGGGCGACCTGTGGACCGACACCTTTACCTACTCCAAGGGCAAGCGTGCCGGCGAGCAGGGCGTTAGCCTCAAGGCCCGCCTGCTGTTCGTCAGTTGGATCAAGGTCGATGGCAAGCTCGTCTACAAGGCCGAGCCCAAGCCGACCGACGCCGACGACCGCGACGAACGCGACGTGCGCGCCACGGATGTCCCCGCGACGTCCGCCGAGCCGCAAGCCGCTGCGTCCGAGCCCGCCAGGCCCGCCGCTGAAGCTGCCGATGAAGCCACTGCCGATGCGCCCGCATTGGAAGTTGCCGAGTCGTTCTGATCCGCAAGGCCCTGACTCTGAATTGAGCCCAGGGCCTTGTCTTCTCCCACTCGCGTGCGCATGCGACCGTCACCATGACGGCCGTGTGCGTGACCGCAGCTTCGTCCGCAGGAGTTCTTCATGATCACCATTCCCGGCCAATTGGCCATCAAGACCATCCACGGCCGCAACGGCGACTTCAACGTCGGGCGCCTTGCGACCTCCATCGGCGAGTTCGTCGTGAAGAACGCCGAACTCGACCAGTACGCCGAAGGCAAGTACGAGGGCGATTTCGCCATCGCGGAGATTCGCCCGTCCACGTACACCGCCAACGGTCGCATGGTCATCGAGATCCGCGCCCTCCTGGGCGGGATGACCTTGTCCAACATCGACGCCCTGAGCCGTGACGACGCCCGCCGGCTGAGTCCGCAGGAAGTCGATCCGATCGACGAGGAAGCGCAGACCGCCACGCCGACGCCGACGACCGCCCCCAAGGCGGCCGGCCGGAAGAAGGCGCGCAGCTCGCGCGACCCGCTGGTCGATACCACGCCGTTCGGCAGCGAACCGGCTGCTGCGTCTGCCGAGGCTCCGGTCCAGGCGGACGAAGACGGCGACGCGGCACTGTTCGGTGTGCTCTGGCCGCTGGGCGATGTCGTCAAGCTCGATGCCACCGTGGATCGGCGCGTGCTGCGTCAGCAGCGCGACCGTCTCGGCGACCTGGGCTACGAGTTCGCTCCGCTGTCCCAGGACTGGCACCTCGCCAGGGTCTGATCCCATCGCCACTTCACGCCGCATGCCTGCGGCTTTCCACCAACCCGCCGGGGTTCCTTCCCCGGCGGGAGGACTCCGGCCCTTTCTCACAGGAGTCATTCCATGGGCTGGACATTCGTTCGATTGACGCGCGATCAATTGATCCGCGAGCTGACCGCAACTGAGGAAACCGAGCGGTCGCGCAATGAGGTCATCGATCACACGCTGGTCGGCAACGTGCTGTGGACGGTGGTGCGCGTCACCGCCAAGCAGGCCGGTGTCCTGGGTCTCGCACCCGGAGAGTCGGCCACCTTGATCGGCTGCCATCTGCTGGAAAGCGAGGGCCGCGAATGGGGCTACAAGTCCCTGGTCGAGGCCGAGCACCCGTACTACTACTCGTGCCCGCTGCGCTATCTCGACATGGCGCCGCAGCGCTGCGCCACTTGGCGCGCAAGGGTGCATGCCTTCCATCAGCAGCATCCGGCGAGCAGTGTGGCCGGCGATGCAGCCACTGAGTGAGGCGCACATGGACACCATCCTGTCGTCCATGCGGCCCGAGCTGCTTCGCTTCGTCGAAGACCAGTTGGCCAACAACGAGGTTTCCGACGACGACGAGCTGCGCGAGCAC
Source organism: Comamonas sp. w2-DMI (assembly GCF_040187735.1). Taxonomy (NCBI): domain Bacteria; kingdom Pseudomonadati; phylum Pseudomonadota; class Betaproteobacteria; order Burkholderiales; family Comamonadaceae; genus Comamonas; species Comamonas sp. w2-DMI. The sequence goes on from NZ_JBANEL010000016.1 coordinate 43,576, forward strand.
TTCATCGCCAACGGCCTGAGCGAAGAACAGGCGTGGCAGGCACTGACCTACCGCGCCCTGTACTTGCGCTACATCTTCCTCGAAGGCTTCACGCCGATCCTTAAAGGCCAGGAAGCGCTTTGCTTCAACCCGCATAGCCGAGGCTGGGAGCCGGTTCAGAACCCATAGGCCGCTTCCCAGCGACGCGCTTCTTCATCCCTTCCATCAGGCCCTGTTCAGCAGGGCTTTTCTTCGTCCCATGCAATCCGCGCATCCGGCCTCGGCCGCTGGATACCGATTGCTTCATTCCGCAAGGAGATCATCATGCAACTCGCTTCCCGCTTCGCTTTTCGCTCCCCGGTGCTGCGCGCCGACTATCCGCTGTCGGATGATCAGATTCGCACCGTGGCCCCGTCCATCTTCGCGGACACCCCGCACGAAAGCCGCTCCGAACGGTACAGCTACATCCCCACGGCGGCTGTGCTGACTGAACTGCGCAAGGAAGGCTTCCAGCCGTTCATGGTGTGCCAGACCCGCGTGCGGCACGAGGACCGCCGCGACTACACCAAGCACATGCTGCGCCTTCGCCACGCCAGCCAGATCAACGGCGCCGAGGCGAACGAGATCATCCTGCTCAACTCGCACGACGGCAGCAGCAGCTACCAGATGCTCGCGGGCCTGTTCAGATTCGTCTGCCACAACGGCCTGGTGTGCGGCGACACCTTCGCCGACGTGCGGGTGCCCCACAAGGGCAACGTCACCGATCACGTGATCGAAGGCGCCTACGAGGTGCTGCACGGCTTCGAGCGCGTGCAGGACTCGCGCGACGCCATGCAGGGCATCACGCTGGACAACGGCGAGGCCGAGGTCTTCGCCAGGTCGGCGCTGACCTTGAAGTACGACGATTCGGGCAAGGCCTTGCCCATCACGGAGACCCAGATCCTGCGGCCCCGTCGTTACGACGACAACCGCGCCGACCTGTGGACTGTCTTCAACAGAGTCCAGGAGAACCTGGTCAAGGGCGGCCTGAGCGGCCGTGCTGCCAACGGGCGCCGGCAGCGCACGCGAGCCGTCCAGGGCATCGACCAGAACGTCCGGCTCAACCGGGCGCTGTGGCTGCTCGCGGACGGCCTACGCCAGCTCAAAGCCTGACCCACAAGCGGATCGTGCCTCACGGCATGGTCCGCTTTTTTTTGGTTCTTCGCCAATGTCCGTGAAGCCAAAGGCGGGCACACGGTCGTCACTGCTACCTTGGTGGTACCAAGCATCAAGACGGCAGGAGGGCGACCATGGCCCAAGCGCATCCTATGACTCGGCTGGGAAGCTGGAGCGGGTACGAGGTGGTGGAAGACTGGCAGGAGCAGCGGGATGGACGGTCCTGGTGCGTGCTGCGACTGCAGGCCGTAGTGGGCTCATTGCGCTGCTGTAGCCAGTGTGGCGGGCTGACGCAGGCCGTCCACGATCAAGAAGAGCGCCGCATCCGGGACCTACCGATCTTCGAGCATCGGGTCGAGCTGATCGTGCCCAGGCTGCGCGTAGCCTGCCGCAATTGCGGCCCCAAGCTGGAGCGGCTGGCCTGGCTGCAACCGTATGCACGAGTGACTCGGCGTCTGGGCGAGTCGGTGGCCCAACTGTGCAAGGTGGCCTCGATACGCCATGTGGCCAGCTACTTCGGGCTGGACTGGAAGACCGTCAAGGACTTGGACTTCGCCAGCTTACAGCGCCAACTCGGCCCCATCGATCTGGATGGCTTGGAGGTGATCGGCATGGACGAGTTTGCCATCCAGAAGGGCCACCGCTATGCGACGGTCATCGTGGAGCCCACGCGCAAGCGTGTGCTGTGGGTGGGGCGAGGGCGTGGCCGCGCCGATGTGCGACCCTTCTTCGAGCTGCTTGGCCCGCAGCGTTGCAAGCAACTGCGCGCTGCCGTCATGGACATGAACGCGGGCTACGAGATTGAGGTCAAGCACCACTGCCCGCAGGCCGCCATCGTCTTCGACTTGTTCCATGTGGTGGCCAAGTACGGGCGCGAGGTGATTGACCGAGTGCGGGTTGATCGTGCCAACGAACTCCGCGCTGACAAGCCCGCTCGGCGGGTGGTCAAAGGGGCGCGCTGGCTGCTATTGAAGAACGCAGAGAACTTGGCGCCTGGGCAGGATGTTCAGCTCAAGGAACTGTTGGCCGCCAACCGCGCCCTGTTCGTCGTCCATGTACTGCGCGATGCGCTCAAGGACCTGTGGAGCTATCGCCATCCCGGCTACGCCGAGCGCGCCTGGAAGAGTTGGTACACCAAAGCGCGACGCAGCCGTATCGAGCCCCTCAAACGCTTTGCCGCCAAGCTCAAGCCCTACCTGCCGGGCATCCTCGCCCATTGCAGATTCCCACTGGGGACCAACCTCATCGAGGGCATCAACAACAAGATCAAGGTCATCAAGCGCATGGCCTACGGCTTCCGTGATGACGCCTACTTCTTCCTCAAGATCCGGGCAGCATTCCCCGGAGTTGGGTGAAGAACCTTTTTTTTGGCTGGTGCTGTGCTGCCAGCGCACCGTGTTCCATTTGGTTCGGTGTAACCCTAATGCGGCAATTCGCGGCTGCCTCGAAAATCGAGATTCGACTGCATACCTCCCTGGCTTTTCCTCCCTGAGCCAAGCAGTCATCTTTGCCGCCTCGGTGTCCCCGGGGCGGTTTTCTTTTGCGGCCGTCCTTCCGGCGCCGCGGGCGATGCGCCAGCGCAAACAGGGTTGGGCGCCGGGTCGGTTTTTCGCTCACGCGGTGTACGCAGCTTGGCGCAGGCTATGACTCGTGTCCGTCGGCGTAGCCGACAACATGCCCAGGTAGCCCAGACCTTCAAGGCTACGGTGCGTTGCGACGCACGGTCTGATTCTTCACAACGACGTTCACCGCGTCTTCTTTCATCCCCCTGGGGCAGTGACTGCCCTAGCGGGTGGTGCTGTCTCCGCTCACTTCGAGGACATCACCATGCCTGCACCTTCTTCCCCCAAGACGCTCTATCGCATCGACGAATGCCCCGACCTGATGGCCGATGGCGTCGTCGGTGACGAGAACGGCAACCTGGTCTTCATCTCTCTCTGGGCGCGCGACACCGCCGTCCAGGGATTCCTGGCCCGCCTCACCCTGGGCCGGGACGAGCAGGGACTGGACCAGTTCCACGTCATCACCGAGCAGGGCGCGAGCATCCCGGTCTTCGTCGGCAACGTCGAGAACCTGGAAAAGCGCAGCGCACGCGCCTACCGGCGCACGCTGTTCGGCTCGCTGACCAACATCTGGCTGTTCGATCGGCGCTGCGTCAAGCCCGACAAGGCCAACGCCAGCGCGCTGGCGCTCCTGCCCCGCGGCTCCGCGCACCGGCTCGACCGGATGTGGAGGCTGGTGCGGGACACCTGCCCGCTGCCGCTTCTCGATCCCTGGCGCGATGGCGTGCTGGAGCTGCTGCAGGCGAAGTCAATGCTGACGCGCCTGCCGTTCGCCCTCGGTCCCCTGGAAGGCCATCGGCTCGCCATCGACGTGCCGACGCTGACCCAGGTGCTGGGCGGCCTGATCCGCAGCGGTGCGCTGGTCGCCGACACGCCCGTCAGCCGCATGCCCTCGGCCCGACCGCTCGAAGCGGTGGCTTGAGGTTCCTTCACCGGACATGCACGCGCGCATGTCCGCATCCCTTCATCTTCAGGAGATTCCCATGGCCCTCATGTTCCCGCGGCTCGCCCGCAACTTCATCAAGAACGGGTACTTCCCCACGGATGAACCCACGCTCGAAAGAGCACTCGCCGCACTGGCGCCCGCCGAGGCCTCGGCCGGACCGCTGTGCATCCTCGATCCCTGCGCCGGCGAAGGCGTGGCGATCGCCGAAGCCGCGCACGCCCTCGGGCGCGAGCGGGTCCAGGCCTTCGCCGTCGAGTACGAGGCCGAGCGTGCACGCCACGCCCGGCAGTTGGTCGATCGCTGCATCCACGGCGACCTGATGGACACGCTGATCAGCCGGCAGAGTTTCGGCCTGCTGTGGCTCAACCCGCCGTATGGCGACCTGTCCAAGGATGCCAACGGCAACGTCGGCTACCAGAGCCAGGGCCGTGCCAGGCTGGAAAAGCTGTTCTATCAGAAGGCGCTGCCGCTGCTGCAATACGGCGGCGTGCTGATCTACATCGTGCCGCACTATGTGCTCGATGCCGAGCTGGTCGGATGGCTGACCCGGCACTTCGCCGAGCTGCGCATCTACCGCGCGGTGGACGCGCAGTTCAGGCAAATCGTGATCTTCGGTCGCAAGGTTCGCCAGCGTGACCAGGTATCGGATTCGTGCAAGGCCACGCGCGCGCTGCTGTTGCAGATCGGGCAAGGCGACGCCGAAGCGGAGGAACTGCCGGTTGAATGGCCGTTCCTGCCGTACACGGTGCCTGCCACGGCCGAGCCGGAGCACTTCTACCGCGTGACGATGGAGCCCGAGCAGTTCGCCGATGAAGTCGGCCGGCTGCAAGGACTCTGGCCGACGCTCGACACGCACCTTGGCGCCGCGCAGCAGTCGCTGCGGTCCCCGGCGCGAGGGTTATCGCATTGGCATCTCGCCTTAGCGCTCGCCGCGGGTGCGATTTCCGGCGTGGTGAAGTCTAAGACGGGCCGCGTGCTCGTCGTCAAGGGCGACACGCACAAGGAGAAGACCTTGCAGACGGAGTACACCGAGCGCGACGACGGCACCGTGGCCGAGACGCGCATCCTGACCGACAAGTTCGTGCCGGTCATCCGCGCCTGGGACATGACGCCGGGCTCGTCGACGTGTGGCGAGGTGCTGACCATCCGCTGATCGCTGTTCCCTGACGGTTCGCCGTCGCTTCATCCACCAACTCATCCACCCAACGGGGCCATGTCACCCCGCCGGGTGCCGTGGCCCCTCTTTCATCCGAAGGAGAAACACCATGGCATTCGCAGTTCTCAACGTGGCGTTGCAAGCACGCTTTGCCCCCGGTCACCTTGTCATGACCTGCGGCATTGACGCGCTGGTCCGGCAGGGCCGGCTCAACCCGACCCCGTACCTCTGCCGCCATCTCAGCGGCGATTGGGGCGACCTCGACGACAGCGACCGGCGGCAGAACGATGCCGCGTTGCGCTCCGGCGAGGATCGGCTGTTCTCGTCCTACCAGGTCGCGCCCGACCTGAAGCTTTGGATCATCACCGAATGGGATCGCAGCGTGACCACGCTGCTGTTGCCCAGCGAATACTGATCTTCATCTACCGCGGCCACGCGCCGTTCTTCTCTTCCCACCACGGGGCATGCAATCGCCCCGCAGGGGAGGTGCATGCCCCATTTCATTTGGAGCATCACCATGTCCCTCGATACCGACGTTGTTTCCGCCGCCGATGGCACGCCCGTCCAGGGCGATCTGCTCGAAGCGGCTGCTTCTCCCCTGGCGATGAGCCTCCAGGATTTCGTTGCCGAATTCGGCGACGAGCTGCTGGACTCGCTCAACCGTGCCAACCCCCCCCGTCTACGCCGGCCAGGCCCGGCCGCATCGCCAGCTCGTGCTGGCCAGTCTCAAGCGCAAGCTGTTCGGCGCGCAAGCCGAGGTGGTGCATGCCGTCACCGAGCTGCTGGCCGACCGCGGCGAACGCGCCGCGATCGTCAATGGCGAAATGGGCTGCGGCAAGACCACCGTTGGCATTGCCACGGCGGCCGTGCTGCACGCCGAAGGCTACCGTCGCACGCTGGTCCTCTCACCGCCCCACCTGGTCTACAAGTGGCGCCGGGAAATCCAGGAGACGGTGGCCGGTGCCAAGGTCTGGGTGCTCAATGGCCCGGACACGCTGGTCAAGCTCATCAAGCTGCGCGAGCAGTTGGGCGTGCCGGTACGCGGCCAGGAGTTCTACGTGCTCGGGCGCGTGCGCATGCGCATGGGGTTCCACTGGAAGCCCGTCTTCAACGTGCGGCGCACGCGGCACGGCGAAGTGGGCGCATGCCCGGACTGCGGCCAGGTCATCACCAACCTCGACGGCGAGCCGATCAACCCGGTCGAACTCGAAGCCGAGGACTACCGCCGCCGGTGCAGCCATTGCGCCGCACCACTGTGGACGCTGATGCGACCGCGGAGCCTGTCCGCCAGCGACCAGTCCACGGCCGTCTTCAAAGCCTTGCAGCGCATCCCGACCATCGGGGAAGTCACCGCGCAGAAGCTGATGAAGAAGTTCGGCGACGGCTTCCTGGCCTCGATGCTGGGCGACAACATCCACGAGTTCATCAACCTCATGGATGCCAAGGGCGAGCTGGTCTTCTCGGATCGTCAGGCGCACCGCATGGAGCGGGCGATGGCGAACATGGAGTTCGGCTTCGGCGAAGGCGGCTACCAGCCGTCCGAATTCGTCAAACGCTACCTGCCGCAAGGCACGTTCGATTTGCTCATCGCCGACGAGGCGCACGAGTACAAGAACGGCGGCTCCGCACAGGGCCAAGCGATGGGGGTTTTGGCGGCCAAGGCACGCAAGACGCTGCTGCTCACCGGCACGCTGATGGGCGGCTACGGCGACGACCTGTTCCACCTGCTGTTCCGAGCCCTGCCGGGGCGAATGATCGAAGACGGCTACCGCCCGACCAAGAGCGGCAGCATGACCTCGGCCGCGATGGCGTTCATGCGCGATCACGGCATCCTCAAGGACATCTATTCCGAGAGCACGGGCACGGCGCACAAGACGGCCAAGGGCACCAAGGTTTCGGTGCGCACGGTCAAGGCGCCGGGCTTCGGCCCGAAGGGCGTGCTGCGTTGCGTCCTGCCGTTCACGGTATTCCTCAAGCTCAAGGACATTGGCGGCAACGTGCTGCCGTCCTACGACGAGGAGTTCCGCGAGGTGGCGATGGACACGGCGCAAGCCGCGGCCTATCGCGATCTGTCGTTTCGTCTGACCTCGGCGCTGAAACAGGCGCTGGCCAAGCGCGACACGACGCTGCTCGGCGTGGTCCTCAACGTGCTGCTGGCCTGGCCGGATTGCTGCTTCCGGTCGGAGACGGTGGTGCACCCTCGCACGCGCCAGACCTTGGCCTTCGTCCCGGCTCAGTTCAACGAGCTGGAGGTGATGCCCAAGGAGCGCGAGCTGATCGAGATCTGCAAGCAGGAGAAGGCTGCGGGTCGCAAGACGCTGGTCTACTCGGTCTACACCGGAACGCGCGACACCACGTCGCGTTTGAAGGTGCTGCTGGAGCAGGAGGGCTTCAAGGTGGCGGTGTTGCGCGCGAGCGTAGACGCCAGCCGTCGCGAAGACTGGATCGCCGAGCAGTTGGACCGTGGCATCGACGTGCTCGTCACGAACCCGGAGCTGGTCAAGACGGGTCTCGATCTGTTGGAGTTTCCGACGATCGTGTTCATGCAGTCGGGCTACAACGTCTACAGCCTGCAGCAGGCGGCCCGGCGCTCATGGCGCATCGGCCAGAAGCTGCCGGTTCGCGTGATCTACCTCGGCTATGCGGCTTCCTCGCAGATGACCTGCCTGGGGCTGATGGCGCGAAAGATCATGGTCTCGCAGAGCACGTCGGGAGACGTGCCCGAGTCGGGACTGGATGTGCTGAACCAGGACGGTGATTCCGTCGAGGTGGCACTGGCCCGGCAACTCGTCGCGGCCTGATCCCACCCACCCACGCCGGCTGCCCTTCGGGCGCCGGCTTCTTTTTTGTTCTGCACATCGACGGCAGGCCATGAAGTCGGGCGCATGCCAGTTCCCTTTGTTTGCTGCCCCAACGCCCTGCGGCGGCGATGGTGAGGGCTCCGTGTTCCAGGGAACTGCCCCATGCAACCACTCACCTGCGTCGTTCATCGCCTGGCTGCGCCTGCCTTGCTGGTTGGCTGCGTGCTCATCACCGGCTGCGCCGCCACGGGCACGGCGAGCACCCCGACTGCCCCTGACTCGATTCCCGAGCCTGCGGTGTTGGTCAGGACCATCGCCCCGGAGCCCGAGCCGAGCCTGATCCCGGTGGCCCGTTATGGGCGCTACACGCTGGTCGAGATGGTGCCGGAACCGGCGCAGCGCGACCTGCTGCGGCAGGTGATCGAGATTTCGATTCCGCCGACCTTGGACGCGAGCGTCGGCGATGCCCTGCGGCACGTGCTGCTGCGCACCGGCTACCGCCTTTGCGATGCGCCGGACGCCGCTTCGCTGTTCACGCTGCCGCTGCCGGCGGCGCACCTGCGGCTCGGGCCACTGCCGCTGCGCGATGCCCTGCTGGCGCTGGCCGGTCCGGCCTGGGATCTGTCCGTCGATGACGCTGCGCGCGCGGTGTGCTTCGCGCGCCTGACGACTGCGCGTGCGCCGGGCGCCAGCCCCATTCCTGCGGCTGCCGCATCGAGCGCGCCGGCCGCCGAACCCCACGTGCCCCAGGAGGCCCAGCCATGACCATCCCGCAGCTTCCCGACGAGAACGCCGGCCGCGCGCGCTGGTTGAACATCGCAGCGACCGCGTGGCTGCTGCTCGTGAGCATCCTCGCGGTCGTCAGCAGCGTGGGCCTGTCGCGCCTGAGCGAGCAGAGCCAGGCCAGCGCCCAGGATGCGCACGTGCAGGCGCTCAACACGCGCGTCGCCGAACTCGAACAGCAGGCGGCGGCCTCGAAGAACCAGCCCAAGCCTGTCACCCAGCCCGACTTCGAGGCCGCGCACAAGGCGCTGGACGAGCGCCTGACGCAGGTCGAGCAGGCCCAGGCCGCAGACGCCCATACCGGCGACTTGCAGGCGCTGCAGGCGCGCATGGGCGACCTCGAAGCGCGCATGAAGCGAACCGCCGCGCCTGCCGCGGCACCCCGGCGCACCGCCGAGCCGGCCAATCCCAAGGTGCCCGAACCGCCGTTCAACGTCGTGGGCGTGGAGCTGCGCGGCGGCGAGCGCTTCCTGTCGGTGGCGGCGCCCAAGGCCTCGTCGGTGCTGGACGTGTGGCTGCTGCGCGAAGGCGATGCCGTAGGCGCGTGGCATCTGCTGGCGATCGAGGCGCGCGCCGCCGTATTCCGCGTGGACGGCCAGACCCAGCGCCTTGCGCTGCCATAGGAGCCGGCCATGAAGCACGCCGCGATCTGCTTCGCCGCCATCCTCGCCGCTGTCGCAGGCACGGCCTCGGCGCAGTCGGCGCCGGTCGCGTCCTCTCGCACCGTTCCCGCCCAGGTGCAGAACAGCAGCGACGCTGCGCTGGACGAGCGCCTGGCACGCGATTGGGGCCTGCGCCCCGAGGAGTGGGCGCGCTACCGCCAACTGATGCAGGGGCCGCTGGGCATCTATTCCCCGAACCTCGATCCGCTGACGGCGCTGGGCATCGAGGCGCGCAGCGACGAGGAACGCAACCGCTATGCAGAGCTGCAGGTGCAGGCGGAATCGAAGCGCGTGGGCAAGACGCTGGCGTACCAGCGGGCCTACGACGCGGCGTGGAAGCGGCTCTATCCGGGACAGCAGCGCGTGAACATGCCCGGCGCGAAGGTGCCGGGCGCCGGCAACCGGGGCTCGGGCCGGCTGGCGGTTTTCGTGAAGGCCGAGTGCCCGCCGTGCGAGCAGCGCGTGCGCCAGTTGCAGGCGGCCGGCACCGCCTTCGACCTCTACATGGTCGGCAGCCGCCAGGAGGACGCCCGCATCCGCCAGTGGGCGACGCAGGCCGGCATCGACGCCGGCCGCGTGCGCTCCCGCACCATCACGCTCAACCATGACGCCGGGCGCTGGCTGTCGCTCGGCCTGCCCGGCGATCTGCCCGCTGTGGTGCGCGAGGTCAACGGCCAATGGCAGCGGCAGTAACCCGCCGTGCAGGCTGCGCGGCCTTGGTCCTCGGCCTTTGCGCCCATGCCGCCATCGTCTTCGGCCAGGAGGTGCCGCCACCCGCCTACCAGCTCGCCGCTCAGCAGGCGGGCGTGCCGTCGCCGGTGCTGTATGCGGTGGCGCTGCAGGAGAGCGGCGCCCGGCTGCGCGGCCGGTTGATCCCGTGGCCGTGGACGCTCAACGTCGCCGGCCGCGCCGAACGCTACGCCACGCGGGCCGAGGCCTGCGCAGGCATCCGCCGGGCGCTCGCCCGCACGCCGGCCAACCGCATCGACGCCGGCCTCGGCCAGGTCAACCTCGGCTACCACGCGCACCGCTACGCGCATCCCTGCGAGCTGCTGGACCCATACCGCAACCTCGCCATCGCCGCGGAAATCCTGCAGGAGCAGCACACGCCGGGCGAGGACTGGCTGGTCGCCATTGGCCGCTACCACCGCCCCGCGGGCGGCGAGCCCGCCGCCCGCTACCGCCGCAGCGTCCACCAGCACCTGACCCGCGTGCTCGGGCCGGGCGCCTCACTTCCCTCTGCCCGGAGCCCCATGCCATGAACCGCATCCTCGTTGCCGCGACTGCGGCGCTGCTGGCCACCACCGCCGACGCGCAGGACCGCGGCCCTCTCAGCAAGAACAGCTCCCCGCCGCTGATCGTGGTCGAGGACAAGGGCGGCACCTCGGTGCTGCCGTACTACCGCGCCTTGAACCCGCAGGATGCGCAGCCCGGTCAGCCAGCCACGCCGCAATCCAAGCCGCGCATTGGCGGCCCGGCCGAAGCCGAGGCGGCCATGCTGCCGGTGCGCTCGATGCGGCTAACACCCGGCGACGAGCCGCGCCGCGTGATCCGCGCACCGGGCCTGACGCCGCTGTTCCTGGTCGGCGACGACGACCGCTCGCGCGCCTGGCTCAAACAGCGGGGCAAGGACTTGCAGGCGCTGCGCGCCGTGGGCCTGGTGGTCAACGTTGCGACGCCCGAAGCCCTGGCCGCACTGCGCCGCCTGGTACCGGGCTTGATGCTCTCGCCGGCCTCGGGCGACGAGCTGGCGCAGCGCTTGGGGCTCAAGCACTACCCGGTGCTGATCACCGCCTCCGGCATCGAGCCCTGACGTGACGTGAAGCACCCGCCATGGCCCAGTCCCAAGCCGTCGAAGTCTTGCTGCGGCCAGCGGTGGAGCTATACACCGTCGCGGTCTGTGCGGGCGCCGCGCTTCTGTGCCTGGTGGCCCCGTGGTCGCTCGCGCTGAGCCCCTTGCTCGGCCTGGGCAGCGCGCTCGCTTTCCTCACCTTCGGCACGCTGCGTTTTCACGATGCTTGGGCCATCCTGCGCTACCGGCGCAACATCCGCCGCCTGCCGCGCTACGTGATGACCAGCCGCGACGTGCCGGTGAGCCAGCAGCGGTTGTTTGTCGGCCGGGGCTTCCGCTGGGATCAGCGACACACGCACCGGCTCATGCAGACCTACCGGCCGGAGTTCCGCCGCTACGTCGAGCCGACGACGATCTACCGGATGGCGCGGCGCATGGAAGAGCGCCTGGAGTTCGCGCCGTACCCGCTGTCGAAGATGGCGAAGGCCCTGGCCTGGGACAACCCGCTCAACCCGGCGCGTCCGCTGCCGCCGGTGGGCGGTATGCCGCGGCTGCACGGTATCGAACCGCACGAGGTCGACGTCACGCTGCCATTGGCCGAGCGCGTCAGCCACAGCCTGGTGTTAGGTACGACCCGCGTCGGCAAGACCCGCCTGGCCGAGCTGTTCATCACCCAGGACATCCGGCGCAAGGTCAACGGACAGCACGAGGTCGTGATCGTCTTCGACCCGAAGGGCGATGCCGACTTGCTCAAGCGCATGTACGTGGAAGCCAAGCGCGCCGGGCGCGAAGGCGAGTTCTATGTCTTTCACCTGGGCTGGCCGGACATCTCCGCGCGCTACAACGCGGTGGGCCGCTTCGGACGCATCTCGGAAGTCGCCACGCGCATCGCGGGCCAGCTTTCCGGTGAAGGCAACAGCGCGGCGTTCCGCGAGTTCGCCTGGCGCTTCGTCAACATCATCGCGCGGGCCTTGGTCGAGCTGGGGCAGCGGCCCGACTACCTGCTGATCCAGCGCCATGTCATCAACATCGATGCGCTGTTCATCGAGTACGCCCAGCACTACTTCGCCCGGAACGAGCCCAAGGCCTGGGAGGTCATCGTCCAGCTCGAAGCCAAGCTGAACGACAAGAACATCCCGCGCAACATGATCGGCCGCGAGAAGCGCGTCGTCGCGCTGGAACAGTACCTCTCGCAGGTGCGCATCTACGACCCGGTGCTCGACGGCCTGCGCAGCGCGGTGCGCTACGACCGGACGTACTTCGACAAGATCGTCGCGTCGCTGTTGCCTCTGCTGGAGAAATTGACCACCGGCAAGATCGCCCAGTTGCTGGCGCCGAACTATTCGGACCTCTCCGACCCGCGGCCGATCTTCGACTGGATGCAGATCATCCGAAAGCGGGCCGTGGTCTACGTCGGCCTCGATGCGCTGTCGGACGCGGAAGTCGCGGCGGCAGTCGGCAACTCGATGTTCAGCGATCTCGTCTCGGTCGCCGGCCACATCTACAAGTTCGGCATCGACGACGGCCTGCCGGGTGCCGCGACGGGCGTGAAGGTGCCGATCAACGTGCACGCCGACGAGTTCAACGAACTCATGGGCGATGAGTTTATTCCGATGGTCAACAAGGGTGGCGGTGCCGGCGTGCAGGTCACGGCCTACACGCAGACCCTCTCGGACATCGAGGCGCGCATCGGCAACCGCGCGAAGGCGGGTCAGGTCGTCGGCAACTTCAACAACCTGTTCATGCTGCGCGTGCGCGAGACCGCCACGGCCGAACTGCTGACGCGCCAACTGCCCAAGGTCGAGGTCTACACGACGACGGTGATGAGCGGCGCCACCGACAGCTCCGACCCGACCGGCAACACCGCGTTCACGTCGAACACGCAGGACCGCATCAGCAGCAACAGCGTGCCATTGATCGAACCAGCGCACGTGGTCGGCCTGCCCAAGGGCCAATGCTTCGCGCTGATCGAGGGCGGGCACCTGTGGAAGGTGCGCATGCCCTTGCCGGCACCCGATCCCGACGAGGCCATGCCCAAGGATCTGCAGGAGCTGGCCGGCTATATGCGGCGGCACTACGTCGAGGCCGGCGACTGGTGGGACAACAAGGGGCTTCCCGGTCTGCAGGACCAGGCACTGCCCGACGATCTGCTCGCCGACTTCAAGCAGATGGCGAGCGCGGATGAAGAGGCCACGGCATGAGCGATCCCGCCGTCGCCGTCCAGCGCCAACAGATTCGCCAGCAGGGCCTGATCGCGGGGCTGGTGACGCTGCCGTTCCGGCTGTTCGGTGTGTTGATCGGCTCGCTGCTGCTGTGCATCGTGATCGAGTGCATCGGCATGCACTTCCTCTGGCCCGAGCAGGGCTGGCGCCATGCGCAGGGCATGTTGAACTACGAACTGTCGCAGCTCTCGGAGCATTTCACGCAAAGCGTGCTGGTGCAGGAGCCGGGGCGTAGTGCGCGCCAGCTTGTCGAGTGGGCCTACCAGGGCTTGTTCGTGAAGACGGGCCTGCTGGACTGGATACGCGACGCCGCGGCGCAATCACGCGCCGGTGCCAAGAGCCAGGCGCAGGACTTCCGCTACTACATCGGGCAGCTCTACGCGCATGTCGAGAGCTACGTCATCGCCTCGGCCTACACGGTGCTGGTGTTCCTCGTGCGGCTGCTGGTACTGATCCTGACCTTGCCGCTGTTCCTGATGGCGGCCTTCACCGGCCTGGTGGATGGCCTGGTGCGCCGTGACGTGCGCGGCTTCGGCGCCGGGCGCGAATCGGGCTTCGTCTACCACCGGGCGAGGGCCAGCCTGATGCCGCTGGCGGTGCTGCCCTGGGTCACGTACCTGGCGCTGCCGGTCAGCGTGCATCCGCTGCTGATCCTGCTGCCAAGCGCCGCGCTGCTCGGCGTCGCGGTCTGCATCGCGTCGGCGACGTTCAAGAAGTACCTGTAGCCGCATCGGCCGCCGTCGCGGAAAGCGGTGGCGGGCCGGTTCCGATTGATTGCGGCACCGGAAGACCGGCCGTTTGAGCATCAAGCCATCCGCATCCCTCGGAGAACGGCTCGATGGAAACCACTCGCAATCCCGCGCAGGTTCGGCGCTTTGCCGTCGCGGCACCCTGGACCGTGCGTCTTGTCGCGCTTCTGCTTGCCGCTGCCGGATTGCAGCCCGCCATCGCCGCCGATGCCTCCGACAACGCCGCGGAGCGCGAGATGCTCGCCGCGGTGACGCGCCAGCTCGACCTACTGGACCGCCTCGCCGAGCGAGCCGCCGCCACCGCGCCGCAGGAGCGCACCCGCTACCACTTTGACTACGCGCGGCTGCGTGCTGATCTGGAGCGCGTGCGCACCGGCGTGCACGACTACCTCGTTCCGCAACGCGCCCAGCCGCGCGATCCTGTGCCGCTGCTGGCCGGCGACTACACGCGCAGCAATGCAACCACCGCGACGCCTGCCAAGGAGGCGCCGTCGCCATGACGCCTTCCGCCGATCAGGTCGCCGCCTTCACGGCCAATGGCGGTTTCGCGCCCGGGGCCGTCTCCACCGTCGTGCTCGGTTTCGTCTTCGCCGTCCTGCTGCTGTGGGGCGTGTGGGCGATGCGCACCGCCTATGTCGGCTGGGCCGAACACCACCTGACCCAACGCCAGTTCCTCGGCGTCATCGTGCGCTTCGTCGCGATGTACCTGGTGCTGGGCTTTTTCCTCCTGTCCTGACCCCATGAAAGGTACTTCGCCATGAACGCTCCCGCTACTTCTCGCCGCCCCACGTCGCGGCCCGCCGCGCGCCTCGCTGCGCTGCTGATCCCGCTGGGCATCGCCGCCACGCCGCTGCCGTCGTTCGCCGACCTTCCCACACTGGAAGACCCGTCGCGCGGCACTGGCAGCGGCATCATGCAGACGCTGCAGAACTACGGCTATGACATCGTGCTGCTGGTGGCGTTGCTCGTGGTCGCTTCGATGTTCGTCGGCGTCTGCTACCACGCCTACACGCGCTACGCCGAAATCCACACCGGCCGCGCGACCTGGGGCCAGTTCGGCTTGACCGTAGCGGTGGGCGCGATCCTGCTGGTCGTCGGCATCTGGCTGCTGACCAAGGCCACCGGCGTCCTGTAAGGCCCGGCAACGATGGCCGGCTCCCTGGAGAGTCCGTCGCGCGACGGGCTCGTGACCTTCCTGCCGCACCGCCTCAACCGCCATCCGGTGGTCGTGCGTGGGCTCACGGCCGACGAGCTGTGGGTCTGCGCCGGCCTGTCCGGCACGGCCGGCCTCGTGGTCGGCGTGCCGCTGGCCTGGCTGACGCACAGCATCGCGATGGTGCCCACGCTGATCGTCGCCGGCATCGGCATCGGCGTCTTCGTGGGCGGCGGCCTGCTGCGGCGGTGGAAACGCGGCCGGCCCGACACCTGGCTGTACCGCCAGCTCCAGTGGCGCCTCGCGCTGTGCTACCCCGTGCTGACCGCGCATACGGGCGGGAGCCAGCTCATCACCCGTTCGGGCTGGTGGTCCACGCGGCGCCTGCGGCCTGACCCGTCCCTGCGTCGAGGTAGACCATGAGCCGATTCAAGAACGAGGTCGCGCACCTGCAGGCGCACGTGAAGACCTTGCGCCTGGCCGGCGCTGCGCTTTTCATCGTAGCGCTGCTGCTTGGCTTCGGCTGGTGGAGCGCGCCCAAGAGCCTGACCATCCACGTGCCGCCCGACCTGCGCTCGGGCAGCACGCGCAAGTGGTGGGACGTTCCGCCCGAGAGCGTCTACGCCTTCACCTTCTACATCTGGCAGCAAGCCCAACGTTGGCCGACCAACGGCGAGCAGGACTACCCGCGCAACCTGCATGCGCTGTCGGCGTACTTCACGCCGAGCTGCCGCGCCTTCCTGCAACAAGACTACGAATTCCGGCGCAGCAATGGCGAGTTGCGTCAGCGCGTGCGCGGCATCTACGAGATTCCGGGTCGCGGTTACGGCGACGACTCGGCCATGCGCGTGCGCACTGTGTCGGCCAACAACTGGATCGTCACGCTCGACGTGAGCGCCGACGAGTACCTGGGTGCCGAGCAGGTCAAGCGCGCGCTCGTGCGCTACGCGCTCAAGGTCGTGCGCATGGACGTGGACCCCGAGCGCAACCCCTTTGGCCTGGCGCTGGACTGCCATGCGCGCGCGCCGGAGCGCATCGAAACCCCGCCGCCTGCGGCGCCGCCCGGCCGGGCCGCGAGCGCTGGCTCCAACCTGCAGGGAGACACCCCATGAAGTCCCTCGTGAAGCGTTCATCTGCGGCGGCCCTGGCCGGCCTGCTGCTGTGCCTGGCTTTCGTGCCTGCAGTCCATGCCGTCGAAATCCTGCGCTGGGAGCGCCTGCCGCTGGCGGTGCCGCTCGTTGTCGCCCAGGAGCGCGTGGTGTTCGTCGAGCGCAACGTGCGCATCGGCGTTCCACCCACCGTTGGCGAACAGTTGCGCGTGCAGAGCGCCGGGGGCGCGATCTACCTGCGCGCCAATGCGCCGATCCCGCCCACGCGGCTGCAATTGCAGGACGTGGAATCGGGCGCGCTGATCCTGCTGGACATCGCGGCCGAGCCGGCGAAGGCGGGCCAACCCGCGCTCGAACCCGTGCGCATCGTGGAAGGCGACGTGCCGGCCACGCGCTACGGCGAGCCGGCCAGGCCTGGGGCGACGGCGGACGACGATGCTGAACGCACGGCACCTGCTGCGAAGCGCGCTACGCCGGTGGCGGTCGTGCTCACGCGCTATGCGGCGCAGAACCTCTATGCGCCGCTGCGCACCGTGGAGCCCGTGCCTGGCATCGGCCGCGTCAACCTGCGGCGCGGCCTGGAGCTGTCCACCTTGGTGCCGACGCTGCCGGTGCGTGCGCAGGCGCTGGCCGCCTGGCGGCTCGAAGACCAGTGGGTGACGGCGGTGAAGCTCACCAACGCCTCCGGGCGCTGGCTCGACCTCGATCCCCGCGCGCTGCAGGGCGACTTTCTCGCCGCGACCTTCCAGCACCCGAACCTGGCGCCGGCCGGCCGCGCCGCCGACACCACGGTGGTCTACCTCGTTACCCGTGGCCACGGCCTGGCCGAGTCGCTGCTGCCCAAGCTCTCACCGATCGACGCGACGGTGAACCTGCCGCCGGCTGCGGCGGCCGGCCAGGCCGAAGGAGGTGCCCGCCATGAAAAGTAATCCCCTCCTGAAGTGGCTGCTGATCCCGATGGCGCTGGTGCTGCTGTTCGTCGGCATCAAGATGTTCTCCGGGGATCGCGGCGCCAAGCCCGTTCCGGCCGGCAGCGCCAACCCACTCACGCCCGAAGAGATGAAGGCGCTGGGCATCGAGGGCGACACGCCGCGCGATACCGTCGCGACGCTGGTGGCCCAGGTCAAGCAGTTGCGCAATGAGCTACAGACGGCGCTCAACGACAACAAGAACCAGAAGAGCGAGAACGAGCGCATGCGCGCGCGGGAGAGCGCCATCGACCAGCGCATCCAGTCCGCGCTCGAAGGCGAGCGCGGCCGCCTGCAGCAGGACCGCGAGCAGTTGGCCGGCGACCGCCAGCAGACCCAGGGCCTGTTGCAAGACCTGCAGCGGCGCCTGGATGGGCTTTCCGGCAAGGGCGGCCAGGCCGACCTGCCGGTGGGGCTGGGCCTGGAGGATGGCGACGGCAAGGGCTTCGGCGGCACCCAGGGCGGCGCCGCGCGCAGCGCCAGCGGCACGCGCTGGGTGGAACCGGACGACGCGAAGCCCTCGGCGAAGAACGGCAGCGGCGGCGCCCTGAACTTCCCGACCAGCTTCGGGCCGGCGCAGAAGACGCTTTCCGACACGGCCGACAACGTGGCCAGCACCGTGGCGGACGCCGGCAGCCGCGCGGTGGGCGCGTCGGCCAAGCCGGTCTACACGGTGCCGTCGAACTCGACGCTGATGGGCTCGATCGCGATGACCGCGCTGATCGGCCGCGTGCCGATCGACGGCACGGTCAACGACCCGTACCCGTTCAAGGTGCTGATCGGCCCGGACAACCTGACCGCCAACGGCATCGACATCCCCGACGTGGCGGGCGCGGTGGTCAGCGGCACGGCCTCGGGCGACTGGACACTTTCCTGCGTGCGCGGACAGATTCGCTCTGTCACGTTCGTCTTCAACGACGGCACGGTGCGCACCATTCCGGAGGACGGCAACCGCAACCAGAATGGCGGCGGTGGCTCGGGCGGCAACGCGAACAGCATCACGCACGGCGGCCTGGGCTGGATCAGCGATCCTTACGGCATCCCCTGCGTCAGCGGCGAACGGCGCAGCAACGCGCAGCAGTACCTGGGCTCGCAGGCCCTCATCACCGCGGCCGGTGCCGGCGCAGCCTCCCTCATCAAGTCGGACAACGGCAGCGTGGCCGTGGTCGCCAACAGCAACGGCTCGCTCGGCACCGTGGGCATCAGCGGCAACGAGGCGATGGGCCGCATCCTGGCCGGTGGCGTGCGCGACATGGCCGATTGGGTCAACAAGCTGTATGGGCAGGCCTTCGCCGCGGTCTACGTGCGCCCCGGCGCCAAGGTCGCCGTGCACCTGGAGCAGCCGCTCAACATCGACTACGACGCCAAGGGGCGCCGGGTCAATCACCGCATCGGAGGCAAGCATGCGTCGGATTTGGATTGAATCGGCCGCGATCCTGTGCGCGGCCGTGGTGCTGGGTGGCTGCGCCACCAGCAAGGACAAGCTGCTGCCGCACGGCGATCACACCATGCTCGATGTGTGGAACCAGGAGACGGGCGGCAGCGCCGGTGGCGCTGCGGGTGGCGGACAGGCTGCACGGCAACTGCTCGATGCACGCCAGGGCCTGCGCCGGCCGCTGACGGAGGCCGACGTGCAGGCAGCACCTGCCGCCGCAGCAGCCTACACGCGCACCGCGGCCAACGAGATCTACCGCCAGTTCCACCGGCTGCCGAACCCCGACCTGGTGATGTACGTGTTTCCGCACCTGGCCGGCAGCGATCCGGTGCCGGTGCCCGGCTACACCACCGTCTTTCCCCTGTATCAGCGCGTGCAGTACGCGATGCCCGGCGAACGCCTGGAGGACTACTGATGGCCTGGCCCTTGCCCTGGCCGCGCAAGGCCCTGACGTCTGCTGGTCCCGACCTGGATGCCGATGACGCCTGGTCGCAGCATGTCACGATGATGGCGTCGCACGGCATCCCCGAGCCGGGCATCGCAGCGGACGACCGGCCGCGCCGACCGGCCACCGAGGCGGACCTGCAAGCGCTCTACGGCGTGGCGCCGTCCTTCGCCGACCTGCTGCCTTGGGTGGAGTACCTGCCGGATTCCAAGAGCATGCTGCTGGAAGACGGCCAATCGGTGGCTGGCTTCTTCGAGCTGGCGCCGGTGGGCACCGAGGGCCGCGAGATGGCCTGGCTGTGGCAGGCGCGCGATGCGTTGGAGAACGCGCTGCAGGACTCCTTCGACGAACTCGACGAGAACCCCTGGGTGGTGCAGCTCTACGCCCAGGACGAATCGACCTGGGACAACTACCTGCGCGGGTTGGCCGACTACGTGCGGCCGCGCGCGCAGGGCAGCACCTTCACAGAGTTCTACGTGAGGTTCTTCGCACACCACCTGCGCGCCATCGCCAAGCCCGGGGGCCTGTTCGAGGACACGACCGTGACGCGCCTGCCGTGGCGCGGCCAGGTGCGGCGCGTGCGCATGGTGGTCTACCGGCGTGCTAACACGGCGACCGCATCGCGGCGCGGCCAGTCGCCCGAGCAGGCGCTGACGACGATCTGCGACCGGCTGGTGGGCGGCCTCGCCAACGCAGGCGTGAAATCCCGGCGCATGGAGGCGGCCGACATCCACGACTGGCTGCTGCGCTGGTTCAACCCGCATCCGACGCTGCTCGGCCCCAGCGCCGACGACCGCGAGCGCTTCTATGCGCTCACGCGCTATCCCGAGCAAGCCGAAGACGGAGAGATCGAATTGGCCAGTGACGACTTCGGACAGCGCCTGTTCTTCGGCCAGCCGCGCTCGGACGTGGCGAACGGTACGTGGCTGTTCGATGGCCTGCCGCACCGGGTCATCGTGATGGACCGGCTGCGCATGCCGCCAGCGACCGGCCACGTCACCGGCGAAACCCGCAAGGGCGGCGATGCGGTCAATGCGCTGTTCGACCAGATGCCCGAGGACACGGTGATGTGCCTGACGGTCGTCGCGGCGCCGCAGGACGTGCTCGAAGCTCACCTGAACCACCTGAGCAAGAAGTCGGTCGGCGAGACGCTGGCCTCGGAGCAGACGCGCCGCGACGTGCAGGAAGCGCGCGGGCTGATCGGCAGCGCGCACAAACTGTACCGCGGCGCGCTCGCCTTCTACCTGCGCGGGCGCGACCTGGCGCAGCTCGACGCCCGCGGCCTGCAACTGATCAACGTCATGCTCAACGCCGGCCTGCAGCCGGTGCGCGAGGAAGACGAGGTGGCGCCGCTGAACAGCTACCTGCGCTGGCTCCCGTGCGTGTTCGATCCGGCGCTGGACAAGCGCCAGTGGTACACGCAACTGATGTTCGCGCAGCACGCTGCGAACCTTGCGCCGGTGTGGGGCCGCAGCCAGGGCACGGGGCATCCGGGCATCACGTTCTTCAACCGCGGCGGCGGGCCGATCACCTTCGATCCCTTGAACCGGCTCGACCGCCAGATGAACGCGCACCTGTTCCTGTTCGGGCCGACCGGCTCTGGCAAGTCGGCAACGCTCAACAACATCTTGAACCAGGTCACGGCCATCTATCGGCCGAGGCTGTTCATCGTGGAGGCTGGCAACAGCTTCGGTCTGTTCGGCGACTTCGCCACGCGGCTCGGCCTCAAGGTGCATCGCGTGAAGCTCGCTCCCGGCGCCGGCGTCAGCCTCGCGCCGTTCGCGGATGCCCACCGACTGGTCGACACGCCCAGCCAGGTGCAGACGCTGGACGCCGATGCGCTGGACGAGGACCAGGAGCCTGTCGCGCAGGCGGTAAGCCGCAGCGAGGAGGTGGACGAGCAGCGCGACGTGCTCGGCGAGCTGGAGATCACCGCGCGGCTGATGATCACCGGCGGCGAGGACAAGGAAGAAGCGCGCATGACGCGCGCCGACCGCAGCCTGATCCGCCAGTGCATCCTCGATGCGGCCCAGCTTTGCGTGGCCGACCGGCGCACGGTGCTCACGCGCGACGTGCGCGACGCGCTGCGCGAGCGCGCCCGCGATACCTCGCTGCCGGAGGTGCGCCGCGCACGGCTGTTGGAGATGGCGGACGCGATGGATATGTTTTGCCAGGGCGTGGACGGCGAGATGTTCGACCGGTCCGGCACGCCCTGGCCCGAGGCCGACATCACCATCGTGGACCTCGCCACGTTCGCGCGCGAGGGCTACAACGCCCAGCTCTCGATCTCGTACATCAGCCTCATCAACACGGTGAACAACATCGCCGAGCGCGACCAGTTCCTGGGCCGGCCGATCATCAACGTGACGGATGAAGGCCACATCATCACCAAGAACCCACTGCTCGCGCCCTATGTCGTGAAGATCACGAAGATGTGGCGCAAGCTCGGCGCCTGGTACTGGCTGGCGACGCAGAACATCGACGACCTACCGAAGGCGGCCGAGCCCATGTTGAACATGATCGAATGGTGGATCTGCCTGTCGATGCCGCCCGACGAGGTGGAGAAGATTGCGCGCTTCCGCGAGCTGAACCCGGCGCAGAAGGCGCTGATGCTCTCCGCGCGCAAGGAGGCCGGCAAGTTCACTGAGGGCGTGATTCTCTCCAAGAGCATGGAAGTGCTGTTCCGTGCGGTGCCTCCCAGCCTCTACCTGGCGCTGGCTCAGACCGAGCCCGAGGAGAAGGCGGAACGCTTCCAGTTGATGCAGCAGCACGGCATCGGCGAGCTGGATGCGGCCTTCAAGATCGCCGAGAAGATCGACCGTGCTCGCGGCATCGAATCGCTGGCGATCGGTGCACTGGCTTGAGGGGAGAACACCATGCGGATCGCTCGCTTCATTCCATCCCGCCCGGTCGCACTGGTCGCCGTGCTGCTCGTCGTCGCGCTGATCGCAGCGGTCTGGCTAGGCATGCAGCCACAGGCGCCGATCGCTGAAGACGTTTCCACGTCGGCCGACTTCAAACCGGCGCCCGCGCCGGCATCCGCCACCACCACCGGCCCGCCGTGGCGCTACGGGCGCGACGATGCGCGCTTCACGGTGGTGGAGTACGCCGACCTCGAATGTCCGTTCTGCCGCGCCTACTTCGCGGTGCTCAAACAGTGGATCGATGCTCACCCCGAGGTGAACTGGCAGTGGCAGCACCTGCCGCTGACCACGCATGAGCCTGCGGCGACTGCCAATGCGCGCCTGGTCGAGTGTGTCGGCGAGGCCGGCGGCCCGGCCGCTTTCTGGCACGCCGTGGAGTGGGTCTACGCGCATACCCGCGGCGACGGCCAGGGCCTGCCCGAGGGCCTGGGCTATCCCGGCATCACGCCCGCCGCCCAGCAATGCCTCGACAGCGACCGTCCCGATGCGCTGATCCGCGCGCAGTCGGCGATCGCCGCGCAGGAGGGCATCAAGGTCACGCCCACGCTGCGCCTGCGGGACCGCCATTCCGGAAAGACGCTGTTGCTGCATGGCCCGGTGGAAGGCGATGCGCTGCTGTCGGCCATCGACCTGCTGGCGGCCGGCGGCACCACCGAGACCGCATCGAAGGAAATGCCTGCCGAGTCCCTCGGCGACATGCCCAGGTAGCCCCGATCTTCAAGGCTACGCCGCGGCCCCCGGCCGCGCTGATCGACCCCGTTCGCTTCGCATCCCTCGACGCGAACAGCCGCCGCGCTGCGGTGGCGGATGCCTGTTCTTCCTTCGCTTGTTGTTTATCCCACGCGGGTCGCCCACGCCCGCAGGGGCGGCATGGCGCTTCCGCACCTTCTTTGGAGACTGCCATGCAACCCAAGATCCATGTTGTTGATGGTGTGACCTTCGTGGCCACGCCTTACCGCGCCGGAACCTTCATCCGCGAGGATGTGTTCTGGCGCCAGTTCACGATCACCTGCCAAGGCTACATCGAGTACCCCGAGGATGATCCCGTTTTCGGGACCTGGTGGACACCTCACATCCTTGAGCTGGGCCAACACGGCCTGATCGAGGAGGCCCTGGCCCTCGCAGCGGACGAACTGTCAAAAGACGAGTTCGATCTGAGATCGGAGATCGAGGCGCTGGACTTTAGGCCGGAGCTGGTCCTGATCCGCGATTCGCTCGATCGGCTGGTTGTCTCCAGCGAGGTGCAGTGCGGCAGCCGCATCCGCTGGTGCGAACCCACCGCCTCAGATGCGGAAGCCGCCGACGTCGCGAAGCAGGTTGATGACCTGCGCGGCGAGGCTTCCTACGAAGCTGGCTGGGACAACCACAGCACGGCCGAGCGCCTGCGCCTGCGTGCCCGCGTGCTCGCCGGCCGGCTGGTCGATCCATTTTGGCAGGCCCATGCCCGCCGCGCCGTTCAAGCCTCGGCGGCCACGGCTGCGGTCGCCTGATCCACACGGGAGCTTCGGCTCCCGTTCTTCTTCCTTGAGGCGCTGGCGAAAGCGGGGTGTGCGCGGTGCGCATTCCTTGTCGCAGCGGACATGCCTTCGGCGTTCGACTAGGGACCTTGCTCTCATTCCCAGGACGCCCGCCATGACGGCTCCCTTGTTCAATTCCATCCCGCGGCTGCGGGCCACGCGCATCGCGTGCGCGGGAGGGCTGCTGCTTGCCCTGTGTGGCCAGGTCGCTTCTGCCGCCGACGTGCTGGTCGTGACCGACAGCAGCCATCCGGTGCAATCCACGTCCGGCGCCCGCGTGGTCGAGCTGGACCTGCCCGAGCGCATCGAGGCCGAGCTGGCGGCCGGTCTGCCCAACGATCCCAGCCGCGCCGCTGCCCTCGTGCAGCAGCGCTTGCGCGATGGCGGCCAGGCCTTGCAGCGCCGGATCGGCACCGCCTACCAAGGTGTGGCCGATGCCTGGGGCCTGGGCATCGCCAAGGTGCCCGCCGTCGTGGTCGATCGCCGGTATGTGGTTTACGGCGAGCCCGACGTGGCGCGCGCCGTGGCCCGCATCCAAGCCCATCGGAGGACACAGCCATGAAGCGCCTGCTGTCGGCATCGTCGCGCCGCGCGCGCCTTGCCATCGCTTCGGTGCTGCTGGGCGGCGCGGCATCGAGCTTCGCCCTGAACACCGCCACCATCGTGTCCTCGGCCCTGTCGCCCGACTGCATCGAGTACCGCGTCGTCGGCATCTGCTACTGGCTGTTCTGCACCACGTTCGGCTGCTCGGTACGCACGTCGGTGAAGGTGCGGCACTACGTGCCGGACGCGGTGGTGTCGAGCTACAGCAACACTGGCGAGAACCCCTGGGTCGAGGTGCGCGCGATGAGCACGCCGAATCCCACGGCGCAGGCCGGCGGCGATGGCACGACGAACCACGACAACGAGAACAACCTCGCCAAGTTCAAGAACGCCGATGTCATCGGCCACCCCGGCGGCTACGTGTTCAGCCAGTTCGCGAGTTCCTTCGGCTACTCCTGCGAGGGCGCCGGCACGGCCTTCATGCCGTACCTGCTCAGCACGCTGGACACCATCGCCTGGCGCTACAACATCCCGGAAGCCTTCTACCCCGAAGCGCTCATTCCCGGCCGGCGCGAGATCGGCACGCGCACCGGCCTGAACCTGTGGGGCAACGTGTACGCCCGCGGGGGCTTCCTGCACCAGACCGATGACCACAAGAGCGGCGCCGTGGTCGCGCAACGCGCGGGCGACGTCGTGACGCGGCGCAACCAGATCCACGTGTACCAGCCGCTGCTCGCCGACGCCCGCGACGGCTACTGGCCGGCCGGCGCACTGATGGAGACCGACGCCTCGACGGGCAAGTGGCAACCGCTCACGCCCACGCTCTCGAACAGTTGCGTTGTCTTCCCGCACAGCGGAAGCCTCACGCAGGCGCAGCAGGGCGACTACGCCTGGGCGCTGTGGCGGCCCTATGCCTGCTGCCAGCGCCGCGGCCAGGTTTTCCTCGGCAGCGTCGATTTCAACTGAGGAAAGCCCATGAAAACCCCCGTGCAAACTTTCATCTCCCGTCTCGCGCAACGCGCCAAGCCCTACACACTCAGCATCGCGCTCGCCTGCGCCATCACCGCCGCGGCCGGCGTCGCGTGGGCGCAGACCCGCATCAACCCGACCGGTGTCGGCGTGAGCGGCAGCGTGATCGGCGACGACGTGCTCTACAGCATCGGTGGCGGTCGGGCCGTGTCCATGGGCGGCGCCGGGAACATGCAGAGCATCGGTGTGGGCATTGGTTGGAACAGCAACCTCATTTGCGGCGACATGAGCATCACGACGACGCTGCAGAACCAGTTGAACGGCATCACCAACGGCTTCCAGCAGATCATGAGCAACGTGATCCAGAGCGCGACCAGCGCGGTGGCCTCTCTGCCGGCGCTGATCATCCAGCGCGCCGATCCGGGCCTCTACAACCTGCTGACAAATGGCGTGCTGCAAGCTCGGCTCGACTTCGACCGCAGCAAGCTGACGTGCAAGGCGATGGCCAACCGGATGGCGGACATGGCCGGTGGCCAGGCCGGTTGGGATCAACTCGCCGAAGGCTTCGCGCTGCGCGATGCGGTGAGTAGCACCGATGCGGTGTCCGCCGTCGAGCAGGCCGAATCGAACAAGGGCAACAACGGCGTGCCCTGGGTCGGGGGCAGCAACGCAGGTGGCTCGGGCCAGGGTTCGATCAAGGTGGTCGGCGACGTGACCCGCGCCGGCTACAACCTGCTGAACAGCCGCGGCGTCACGGACACCTCGTCCATCCCGCGCGCGTCCTGCGGCAACCGGCTGACCTGCCAAACCTGGTCCTCGCCGCAGGCCGCCGCGGACTTCGCAACGCGCGTGCTCGGCGAGCGCGAGCAACGCACCTGCGAGACCTGCACGAAGACGCAGACGACGCCCGGCGTCGGCCTGACGCCGGTGATCCAGGAAGAGTACGAGGCCAAGCTGCAGGCGCTGCAGGGCCTTGTGACGGGCTCGACGCCGATGACGGTGGCGAACCTCGAAGCCGCCGGCAGCAACTCGCTGCCGATCACGCGCGGCGTGGTCGAGGCGCTGCGCGACGAGCCCGATCAAGACCTGCTGGGCAAGCGCCTGGCGTCCGAGGCCGCGCTGTCGAGCGTTCTGGAGAAGGCCCTGCTGTTGCAGCGCACGCTACTGACCGGCAAGAAAGAGCCGAACGTCGCCGCCAACGAGCTGGCCGTGAAGGCAGTCGACCGGGAGAACACCACGCTGGAGCAGGAGATCAACAACCTCAAGACCGAACTAGAGCTGCGGCGCACGCTGGCTGGCAATTCGGCGATGGCGATCGTGCAGCGGCACGGCACCCGCGCCGCCGGCTCGCGCGGCATCTTCGAGGGCGACACCACGCGCGACCGGCTCAAGGAAGTGCAGAAGCCGAGGAACAACTGATGGCCGCGCGCGCATGGGCCTGGCTGCGGCCCGCCTGGTTGTTCAACCGGCGCGTAGTCCTCGCGCTGCTGTGGGTGCTGGCGGTCGCCGGCATCGCGGCGGGTGTCAACGTCGTCGGCGTGCATGTCGTCGGCAGCATCGACGGCTGGGAGCGGTGGCTGCGCGAGCACTCGGCCCACTTCCTAGTGTGGCGGCTGCTGCTCTACGCAGCCACGTCCTACGGCTGGTGGTGGATGCGTCGGCGCCTGCGCGAGCGCGAGCCTTCGCCCGAGGCGCACCAGCGCCTGCTGCGCGTCGAGATCGCGGCCGTCGTCACCCTCGTGCTGCTCGAAGGCAGCCAACTGCTGCGCAGCGGCTGAACGACTGAGGCGAGGAGCACGCCATGACCCTCTACACGACCGACTACCTGGAGTATTACCTGACGCTCGTCGGGTGGATCGTCAACAACGGCATCTGGAACATCCTGGTGGCCAGCGGCGTGTTTGCGCTGCCCTTCGTTGTGATCGTCGTGCAGGAGTGGCTGCGCGCACGCGCCGAAGGCGCCGACGAGGGCAATAAGGGCGTGCTGTCCTCGATGCGCATCGAGAACCGCGTGTGGGTGGCGATCGTCGTCATCCTGTTCGCCGGCATCCCCTTCATACCGGTCGACCTCAGCACGATCCGGTTCGACACGACGCGCTCTGCGCAGTGCCAGGTCAGCGTCCCGCAACCCAACGACACGGGCTGGTCCAACGCCTACACGACGCTCAACAACCAGAACGCGCTGGTGCCGGTGTGGTGGTTCTTCATGCACGCGATCTCGAAGGCGGTCACGGGCGGGGCGGTGGCGGCGATCCCCTGCGGCACCGACCTGCGGCAGATGCGCATGGACGTGGACGCCACCCGCATCGACGACCCAGTGCTGGCTCAGGAGGTGGGCGACTTCGTGCACGACTGCTACGGCCCGTCGCGTGCCAAGTTGTTCATGAACCGGCCCACGCTCTCCGACGAGCAGATGAACGACGTCACCTGGATCGGGTCGAGCTACTTCCTGGGCAGCACGGGCTTCTACGACACATACCACTCCAACACGCCCCGCACCGCCTGGCCGTATGACGCGACGCGCGATGCGGGGCTGGCTCAGGTGGACAGCGGCGGGGGCTATCCCACGTGCCAGCAATGGTGGTCCGACGGCAACAGTGGCCTGCGTGCGCGCCTTCTGGCCCAGGTCGACCCCGATCTGCTGACGCGCATGGGCCGCTGGGCGGGCTTCCTGTCACAGGCGGAGGTGAACGACTCGGTGGTCCGCGCCGTGGTCTCGCCAAAGCAGCAGAAGATGAACCAGGGCTCGGTCTACACCGACTACGGAGGGCAGATCGAAAAGACGCTGCCCAACATCGTCACGCGCGGCGCCGGCGACCTCGGCATGACGATGGGCTCGCTCGGCGTTTTCCCGGCCATGGACGTGGTGCGCCAGGCGCTGCCGATGGTGCTGTCGCTGCTCAAGATGGCGCTGGTCATCTGCATCCCGCTGGTGCTGGTTTTCGGCACCTACGAGCTGAAGGCCCTGGTCGCGGTGAGCTGCGTGGAGTTCGCGCTGTTCTTCGTGGACTTCTGGTTCCAGCTCGCGCGCTGGCTCGACTCGACGATTCTCGACGCGCTCTATGGCTGGGGGTTCGGAGCGAACCGGCCGCACAGCAACTTCGATCCGCTGATCGGGCTAAACAACGCTTTCGGGGACATGTTGTTGAACTTCGTGATGGCGACGATGTTCCTCGTGCTACCCAGCTTGTGGATCACAGCGTTGGGATGGGTCGGTGTCCGTGCTGGCGGTGTTCTTCAAGGCCTCGCCAACGGTACTCGGGACGCGGGCCAAGCGGGACGTTCGGGAGCTAACGTGGCGATCAGTGCAGTGAAAAAGTAGAGCGTTCCGTTAGTCGTCTTTGAATCGCGGATCGGGATCATCGTCATGCATGGCCGGGTGATAGAACAGCCCTTCACGATGGTCTCTCTCTTCCGCTTTGCGCCCGAGGAAATCGGCATCGTCGTCAGAGTCGTGTTGCCAGGCCATCCTCGCAACGACCACGATGCACAGAAGCAGCAACGCCATCCAGAACGCAGCGTAGAGCAGCACGGCAAACGCTGCGATCTTGACGATCAGCATCACGCCCTTTGCGACACCGGGTTTCCAACCCTTTGCCACCAGTCCCTGCATCGCACGTCGATCCAGCCGAACGCAGCCACGCCACAGCCGGCCCAGGGTTCGGCCCACGCGCTCGGGGAATGTTGTCTGTGCTGCGGTCTTCATGGTGCTACCTCATGTTCAATTCATCTTTCCTGGCGAGGCCTGGTCATTCGTTGCCTCCGTACCTTCGTCACTGTCGGGTCGATCTGACTGCTCAGTGCATCCGACTGTTCGCGGCTCGGTGCTATCGCCGTAGCCCGGTCCTTGAGTGCTGCGAACACGATGACTTTCGCCCTCGCGTCGTAGCGGAAGAACAAGCGGAACCGCCTGCCGATCCTCGCGCACCGCCAGTTGGAGTGCGCCGGCTCCGCGATGTTGCAGTAACGAAACTCATCCCGCGAGGGATCGCCCGGCACGGCGTCCATGACCCGATGGCTCAACGCCTGAAACAGCTTGGCGTTGGCATCGCCATCGAACTGCTGCGGCTCGCTGTCGCTGAGCGGCACTGCGGCCGCCTGTACCTTGCGCAACTGCTCGATGAAGCCCTCATGGAACAGCAGGGTCCAGCCGTGCCGCTGCATCAGATTTCCACGCGCCCATCGAAGTCGTCGCCCAGGACAACCTCATGGCCTGCATGCTCCAGCATTGTGCGAGCCAGTTCCTCGGGCAGACCGCGGATGTTTCGCCCTGCCTCGATGTCACGAGCCAGCAGGGTCAGGAACGCACCGATAGCCGGGTCTTCATGCTCTGCCTCCCCGCGGCTGACGACGACCTGGCCATCCTCGCGCAACTCGAACGCCACCTTGTCGCCGGCCTCCACGCCCAGCGCCTGGCGAACCGCCTTGGGCAGGGTGAGCTGTCCCTTGGACGTGACAGTGGCGAGTTCCTTGACGTTGGGCATGACGGCTCTCCTGGCAATCACCGCAAGGAAAATTCCTTACAATGTCAAGGGGTGGCGCCGTCAGGCGCGATTAGAAGTTGCATTGAAAATACCCGATGAGGCGAATTTCAGCGCTGAATCCTGTCCTCTGGAAGCGCTTGATTGGATTCTGTGCTATTTTTCCACGATGGATGGAAATTCACGGCATCAAGTAATCAAGCGGCTGCAGACCACGCTGCCACGTGGTGCGCCGTTCGACCTGACCACCCTGGCGCCGCTGGGGGTGTCGTCCAAGCTCGCCGCGCGCTATGCCGAGGGCGGCTGGCTCGTGCGCCTGGCCCAGGGCGTCTACGCCTTCCCGAACGACGAGTTCGGCGTCTACGGGGCGCTGAAGTTCCTGCAGCAGCGCGTGCCCGGCCTGCACGTCGGCGGCAAGAGTGCGCTGGGCCTGCAGGGTGTGCGCCACAACCTCGGCCGCGACACGCTGGTCCTGTGGGGCAACAGCCGCTACGAGCTGCCGGTCTGGTTCACTTCGCGCTTTCCGGCACGCTACGTCCATGCGCACCTGTTCGACTGGCCCGATGCCGCACTGGCCGACAAGACCCTGACCACGCCGCCCGGCCTGCCCGATCGGTTGCAAGTCGCCGTGTCCGAGCGCGCCGTGCTGGAGCTGCTCTACGAGGCCGGGACGAAGCAGAGCCTGGAAGAGGCCCGCAACCTCTTCGATGGCCTGCGCTCGCCGAGGAAGGAACTGCTCGGGCAACTGCTGTCGTGCTGCACCAGTGTGAAGACCGTTCGTCTGTTCCTCACCTGGGCACGCGAGACGCAGGTGGTCGACGTCAAGGATCTGCTGGAGCGGCATCCGCTGCGCACCGGCAGCGAAAAACGCTGGATGAGCCGACTGGCCGACGGCACCTTGCTGAGCCTGAATCCCCATGGATAAGAACTACGCCGATACCGTTCGCCTGCTGCTGGCCGTCACGCCCGAGGTCTTCGCCAACGACATCTTTGCGATGAAGGGCGGCACAGCGATCAACCTGTTCGTGCAGGATATGCCGCGCTTGTCGGTGGACATCGACGTGGTGTACCGGCCCTGGCAGGTCGCACGCGACGACGCGCTGAAGGCGATCAACGGCGAGCTGGCCGCCATCGCGCAACGCGTGCAACCGCTGGGCATCCAGACGCGCCTGGTGCGCAGCAAGGATCTCGGTGACACCAAGCTGATCGTCGAGAACGACACCAGCCAGGTCAAGATCGAGGTGAACGTCGTCTTCCGCGGCACGGTGCTCCCGGTTGAACGAAAGCCGTTGAGCGCCAAGACCGGCGACCTGTTCGGTGTCGAGTTCGAGGCGCCGATCCTGGCGCGCGACGAGCTGTATGCCGGCAAGTTGGTGGCGGCCCTGGACCGGCAGCACCCACGTGACCTGTTCGACGTCTGGCAGCTCTATGGGTCTGGCGGCCTCAGCGACGGCATGGTCGAGTGCTTCGTGCTCTACCTCGCCGGCCATAACCGGCCGCCGCATGAAGTGCTGTTCGGCAACGACAAGGACATCGCAGCGGAGTACGAGCGCGCTTTCGTCGGCATGACCGAAGTGGAGTGCTCGCTGGACACGCTGCTTGCCGCTCGTGCACAGATGCGACAGGAACTGCCTCGTCGCCTGACCGAGGGGCACAGACAGTTCCTGAGCGGGCTGGTACGCGCCGAGCCCGACTGGTCGCTGGTGCTGTGCCCGCACGCGGCCGAATTGCCCGCCTTGCGCTGGAAGCTCGCCAATCTGGAGGCGTTTCGCAAGCGGCGCCCAGCGGACTTCGCAGCGCAGGCCAACGCCCTCGATGAGGGGCTGGGTCAGGCCTGACGGCGATCCTGCTGGTCATCGACGGCTGTGGAGAGCGGCAGGAGGCGTTTCAGTCTTTGGCGCTGTTTCAACGGCTGCTGAAAGCAGGCCGTTCCTTGAAACATCATCACCAATCGGCCTGGGCCAGCTCCGTATTGGTTGTGGTCGGGACACCCTGGTTGCCCTATATCCAAAGGCTTCCAAAGGCCAAAGGGCTGGGGAAGGGGCAAGGGAATGGGGCCAAGGGGAATGGCCCTACCCGAAAAGGCCAAAAGGCTCCCCCGACCGGCCCGCCGTCCGGGGTTCGCCATGCTCTCGCTGTTCCAACGCAAACGGCCGCCGCCATCCTCTGGCACGACGCCGACACCCATACCTCCCGCCGACACCGGCAAAGGGTTGATGCGGCCCGAGCCGGCCGCATCGCTGCTGGCGACGCCCCGGCGGCAGAAGCTGTTGGAGCACATCTGGCAGCGCACCTCGCTGTCGCGCAGGCAATTCGCATCGCTGTACCTCGCGCCGCTGGAGCGCTACGCCGAGCTGGTCCAGCAATTCCCCGCATCCGAGAGCCACCACCACGCCTACCCGGGCGGCATGCTGGACCACGGCCTGGAAATCGTCGCCTACGCGCTCAAGCTGCGGCAGTCGCACCTGCTGCCCGCCGGCACCACGCCGGAGGCGCAAGCGGCCCAGGCCGAAGCCTGGACGGCCGGCACCGCCTATGCGGCGCTGTTGCACGACGTTGGCAAGGTCGCCGTCGACCTGCACGTGGAGTACGCGGACGGCACGGTCTGGCATCCGTGGCACGGCCCGCTGCGGCGGCCGTACCGCTTCCGCTACCGCAAGGAGCGCGAGTACCGGCTGCACAGTGCCGCCACCGGGCTGCTCTACGCCCGGCTGCTCGATCCGGGCATCTTCGACTGGCTCGCCGGCTACCCCGACCTCTGGGCCGCGCTCCTGTACGTGCTGGCAGGCCAGTACGAGCATGCCGGCACGCTCGGCGAACTGGTGGTGCAGGCCGATCAGGCCTCGGTGGCCCAGGAACTCGGCGGCGATCCCAGCAAGGCGTTGGCCGCGCCCAAACACGCCTTGCAGCGCAAGCTGCTCGATGGCCTGCGCTTCCTGCTGCGGGAGGAATTCAAGCTGAACCAACCTCAAGCCTCGGACGGCTGGCTGACCCAGGACGCACTCTGGCTGGTGAGCAAGACCGTCTCGGACAAGCTCCGCGCCCATTTGCTGCAGCAAGGCATCGACGGCATCCCGGCCAGCAACACGGCGGTGTTCAACGTGCTGCAGGACCACGGCATCGCCTTGCCCACGCCGGACGGCAAGGCGATCTGGAAGGCCACGGTGGCCAGCGATGCCGGTTGGTCGCACAGCTTCACGTTCCTGAAACTCTCGCCCGCATTGATCTGGGAGGCGGCCGAGCGGCCCGCTCCGTTCGCCGGCCAGGTGCAGGTCGAGCAGGAGCACGAGGACGTGGCGCAGCAGGTTCCCGCAACGCCTGGTGCGGCACGCACGGGGCCAGAGCCCGCCTACAGCGGCGCCCCGCCGGTCGCGCCCCCGATGACGGCAGCGACGGCGGACAACGGTGTCGGGGCGCTGCTCGACCTGCTGGACATGGCGCCCGCCGCGTCGGCGCCGCTCCCGATGCCACCCGAGCCCGTCGCCGACGCGCGGGCAGACGCCGAAGGAGATTCCCTGGCCAGCGCGGTGATGGCGCCGCCGACACCGCCAACCTCGGCACCCCGGCCACAGGCCGAGCCCTCCGGCGACGACTTCATGGCCTGGCTGACCCATGGCGTGCGCTCGCGCAAACTCATCATCAACGACGCCAAGGCCCTGGTGCATACCGTCGCCGGGACCGCCTACCTAGTCAGCCCCGGCGTGTTCCAGCGGTACGCACAGGAACATCCGCAGGTGGCGAGCATCGCGCGGCAGGAGAAGCTAGAGGCTTGGCAGTGGGTGCAGAAGCGCTTCGAGAAACTGGCCGCGCACCGCAAGCAAGCCAGCGGACTGAATATCTGGACATGCGAAGTCACGGGACCGCGCAAATCGCGGCGACTGCACGGCTATTTGCTCCTGGCACCGGACAGCGTATTCGGAGAAACGCCACCCGATAACCCTTACCTACGTCTCGCCAGCGACATGCCAAGAGACGAAAATCTCTCGGTTTGAGCAGAACATATATAACGAACAGGGATAGGTAAAGCGGCCAGCGCGAGACCGGCTTCAATCCTCAGTCTTGGAAGGAGCCGGTTCGGCCAGCTTGGCTTCGGTCAGGGCCATCAGGTGGGCAGAACTGCATTTCAGCGCACGGGCGATCTTGAGGATCAGGGGCAGCGTGGGCGTGTGCTCGCCGCGCTCGATCTTGCCTACGTGCGAGCGCTCGATGCCGGCCAAGTGAGCCAGCGTTTCCTGGGCGATGCCCTGGTTGGTTCTCTCGTCGCGAACGGCGGCCCCAAACGCGATGGCTGGTTCTGCTTCGTAGGTGGTCGTGCCGGTCGGTCGGCCTCTCTGAATCTGGCGCTTCTGCATTAGCAAAAGCGTCGAGCATTGCCTCGATATAAACCACGTTAAACTTAACTCAAAAGCGCGATTGCATGCTTCATGCTTTCACCGTCGCGATGAGTTTCTTGCCCTTGGGAAGGAGGTTGGATGTGACATCGATCTATGCTTCCACCGCGATCCGTGTGGCAGTGCTCGGCGAGTGGGTGCCTTCACAGCTTGCCGACGTGCTGGCACTGCAACGTGCCGAAGAGCCGGAGACCTCTGCTGCATTGGTCCGATGTGCTGCGGCGGAACTGGCGAGCAAGTCGCTGGACGATGACTTCGATTTCGCGTTGTCGTCCACGGACCTGGAATGGCCTGGCTGGGTGTGCGAGCCGTTGTGGCACGACACGCTGGCTGTCGCCGTCGCCAAGCGTTCGCACCTGCTGGTCCATCGCGACGTACCGTGCCATGAACTGCAAAAGCAGCCCCTCATCTGTGCGCAATCTACCGCGGACGAGCCATGGCAGGCCCTGGTGCATCGGTTGATCGGCGACGCGCCACACGAGCAGGTCGTGAGCACCTTCGACATGGCGATGACGCTGGTCGCCGCGGGTTACGGCATCGCCATCGCGCCCGCCGCGCGGCTGGCAGGATACCAGTGCCGCGGCATCGTGGTGCGACCGCTGGCCGGCGCACCGCCGATCGTCATGTCCTACCTGCTGCACACGTCTGAGGCCTTGACCGAACCCCAGGAGCGGTTCGCGCGCCGCGTCCGCTCCGTGACCTGAAGTCCCGCCGCGTCAAGGCTCCATCAGGTCTTCGGCGGCATCGGCCGTGATGGCGTCTTGCACCAGGCGCTGCACGCTGCGCCGCACCTGCACCGGAATGTCGGAGTCCTCGAGATCATCCGCCGCGATGCTCTGCGCCGCGACCAGCCGCGCAGCCAGGTGCAGGTTCTTCGGGTTGACTGCCTCGATGGCAGAGCGCCCGCCGAGCGCGTCATAGGGCTGTAGCAGCGCGTGGTAGATCGCCCAGGTGTCGAGCCCGCGCGGCACCTGCTTGAGCACGGACTGCACGAGCCTGCGCTTGAGCGGATCGAGTTGCCAGTCGGGCACACGCTGCCCGCGGTGGCCCATGTGGATCGACAGCAGGTTGCCAGCCTGGATCTCGTAGGTGATCCACCGGCGCGACTTGCCGGCGAGCTTGGCGTAGTCCGCCACCGAGAGGTTGTGCGGCGCCTCAAAGGTCTCCAGCACCTGCAGGCGTTCGCGCTGCACCTCCGACAGGCGCGGCCGCGCGTACTCGGGCATGCGCACGGCCGACAGCCGCTGCACCGATGCCGGCGCTGCGGGCAGGTCGGGCGTCGGCGCGGTCACGATCAACTGTGGTGCCGTGAGGTCGATCACCGGCGGCTGTACCGCCGCTTGGCCGGCGATGGTCGGCAGGCCCTGCAGCGTGATGGTCAGATGACGGCTGGCGACCTCGACCTGGTTCTGCTCGAACAGGTCCAGGCGATCGGCCCAATCCTGCATCATCACGCGGCGCTGCTCGACGTACTCGGCATGGTTGTAGGTCGCGCTGATCTTGTCCGGGTCGGCGTGCGAGAGCTGGGCATCCACCCACTTCTTCGGGTAGCCAAGTTCGTTGAGCGCGGTCGACATCGTGGCGCGGATGCCGTGCCCCGTGAGCTGGTCCTCGTAGCCCATGCGCTTGAGCGCGCCGTTGAACGTGTTCTCGCTGACGGGATGCTTCAAGCACCAGTCGCCAGGGATGAGGTAGACCTGGGCCGGCTTGCACTGGTCCAGCAGGTGGCGAACGATCTCCTGGGCTTGCACCGACAACGGCACAATGTAGGGCGGGATGTCCACCAGGCGCTTGCGCTTCTTCTTGGTGAGCAGTGCGCGCTGCTTGAGCCTGGCCACCGGGATGATCCACAGGCCTTGCTCCAGGTCGAACTGGTCGGGCGTGGCGAAGCGCAGCTCGCCGGTGCGCACGCCGGTGAGCATCAGCAGCCGAATCCCCAACTGCGTGTTCAGGCGCCCGCGGTACTTGCGCAGCGTCTGCAACATGATCGGCAGCTCGGGCATGCGCAGGAACGGGTTGTGTTCGACCGGCGGCAGCGGCAGCGCGACGACCTCCAAGTCCTTGGACGGGTTGTCGTGCATGTTCGGGATCGCCACCGTGGCGTAGGTGAACAGTTGGGTAAACCAGGTCCGCAGCTTCTCGGCCACCGACAGCGAGCCGCGCTTTTCTACCTTGCCGATGATGTCCAGCAGGTGCGCGCGGGTGATGTCGTAGATGGTCAGGTGACGCAGCACCGGGAAAACGTCCTTCTTGAAGACGCGGGCGATCTGCTCCAGGCTGGTCTGCCGTCCTTCCTCCAGTGACAACTTGCGGTGTTTCAACCATTGGTCATATACCGCCTGGAACGTGTGTTCGCCCGCCAGCACGATCGCGTGGCGCTTGCGCTTCCGTTCGGTGTGCGGGTTAACGCCCTTGGCGAGCAGGTTGTGGGCTTCATCGCGAAGTTCGCGCGCCTCCTTCAGGGAGAGCGCCGGGTAGCTGCCGAAGGACATGCGATCACGCTTGCCGCCCCAACTGAAGCGGAAGTGCCAGGCCTTGGCGCCGTTGGCGGAAACGAAGAGGGAGAGGCCGTCCGAATCGGCCAGCGTGTATGTCTTGCCAGTGGCCTTGGCCTGGCGAACCATGAGGTCTGAGAGCATGCGCCCAACTCCTGAGAATCGAGTTGGCTGCCATGGTCCTGTCCGACCCCGCGCCGCTCCAGCAACTATGCGGAAACGGGAAGCTCCGCTTTCCGATGTACCACTTGATGTACCGTTTTGTACCGGCAGTCAGTGGTTTTCGCTGGAAGTCACTGGATT
This sequence comes from Comamonas sp. w2-DMI, assembly GCF_040187735.1. NCBI lineage: Bacteria > Pseudomonadati > Pseudomonadota > Betaproteobacteria > Burkholderiales > Comamonadaceae > Comamonas > Comamonas sp. w2-DMI. Next base: position 80,116 of record NZ_JBANEL010000016.1, read on the forward strand.
CAGCGATGGTGAAAAAGCTGAATGGTGACAATCACTTGCGACGTTCCTCGGTCTTTTCTGGAAGTCCCTGGAAAGTCGAAGTGGAGCGGGCGATGGGAATCGAACCCACGTCATGAGCTTGGGAAGCTCAGGTCCTGCCATTGAACGACGCCCGCCTGTGGCATGCACTTCGCAGGCCTGAAGTGCATGAAGAAGAAATCGCCGCCGCCGGCGCATCCGGCAGCAGCGAGTCGCTATCGTACCTCAAGCCAATGGCGTGCCAAGCCAATTCGAGGGGATTCTTGCGTTGGCGAATGCTCCCCTGCCAAAGAGCAGGCGCGCCGAACCCGTCCCGCAGGGCTGCTGCGCATTAGGACAAATTGTCCTAGGCGCTCCCATGCTGCATTAGGGGCACTCAAAACGAGAGTGCTTTGCCAGAAATGGCACAGGTAAAATTGTTCCGGATCAAACATCCGCCCTTTTTTACCTGACGGGCCTGTGCAATGTTCTGCTTTTTCAGATCCACGCCAGCTTCAGCCGTCTCTGTTCTGCTTGAACAGGCGTGAGGGAGAGGGCATGCATTGGCCCTTTTCCGCTGCCCCGCCATTTTTTCAGACCGCAACAGACGGCCGCCCTTGTCCACCATGTCCTGCCTTTCCCGCGAGAGTTCTTTTGCCGCCCGATGCCGGATGTCGCCAGGCGCCGACGCAGACAAGGCAGTTGCATGTCCCGCGGATCAGACATGACGCCGGCCGCTTCCTCGCTCTACAACCTCGCGCCGGTGCTGGAGCTTATGTGCCTGGGCCTGCTGCTGGCCCTGGGCCCGCTGGCCTGGGTCTGGTGGCGCAACCGCAGCCGGGGAGCGCATGCCAGGCTGCAGGCCCTGTGCGTGCTCACGCTGTTTCTCACCTTCGACCTGGTCCTGTTCGGTGCCTTCACACGGCTGACGGACTCCGGACTGGGCTGCCCCGACTGGCCCGGCTGCTACGGCAGCTCCAGCCCCATCGGCGCGCAGGCGCAGATTTCCGAAGCCCAGGCTGCCATGCCCACAGGCCCCGTCACGCACGGCAAGGCCTGGGTGGAGATGATCCATCGCTATCTGGCCACCGCAGTGGGTGTGCTCATCATTGCGATCACGGTGCTGACCTGGCTGGCGGCCCGGCGCGTACGCCGCGAAGGTCGCTCCTGGCCCGGCGGCTCTCTCAGCCCGTGGTGGCCGACCGCCGCCCTGGTCTGGGTCTGCATACAGGGTGCCTTTGGCGCGCTCACGGTCACGATGAAGCTCTTTCCTGCCATCGTAACGCTGCACCTGCTCGGCGGCACGTTCCTGCTGGCGCTGCTGTGCATTCCCGCCTCGGCGCTGAGCCTGCAGGCGGCCGGGCGGACGCTGGTTTCGGTCGCACGCAGGCTGCGCTGGCTGCTGTGGCTGGCGCTGGTGCTGCTGGTGGCCCAGGTGTCGCTGGGCGGCTGGGTCAGCACCAATTACGCCGTGCTGGCCTGCACCACCTTCCCGACCTGCCAGGGCAGCTGGTGGCCGGCCATGGACTTTGGCCAGGCGCTGCAGCTCTGGCGGCCGCTGGGCCTGCTGGCCGACGGCAGCCACATCAGCTTCGAGGCGCTGACCGCCATCCACTATCTGCATCGCCTGGCGGCCTATGGCGTGATCGCGGTGCTGGCCGGCCTGTGGGCGGAACTGCACCATGCACCGGCGCTGGCCGCGCAGCGCCGGCTGCTGGGCGGATTTCTGATACTGCAGGTGCTGACCGGCCTGTCCAACGTGGTGCTGGACTGGCCGCTGGTGGCCGCCGTGCTGCACACGGGCGGTGCCGCCGCGCTGGTGACCATTGTGGTCTGGTGCCTGGCCGTCACCAGGGCCGATGCCAACCCTCAACGGGCCTAGCCGCTTGCCGCCGCCAAGCCCGCACAAAGGAGAACAGGACTGACGCCCAGCCCGCATGCATACAAGGCGCCTCCCCAGGGAATGCGCCTTGCCGTTGCCGGATCTGCGCAAGTCGTGGAGTGTTTACATGAGTAGTAGCGACGTTTTTTCCGATAGCCATACCTCGCGCTGGAGCCAGTTCTACGCGCTGACCAAGCCGCGCGTGGTGCAGCTGATCGTGTTCTGTGCCCTGATCGGCATGGTGCTGGCCGTTCCCGGCTGGCCCAGCGGCAGCCAGTGGCTGCACATGGCCCAGGCCTGCCTGGGCATCTGGCTGGTGGCCGCCGCGGCCGCGGCCTTCAACTGCCTGGTGGAGCGCCATATCGATGCGCGCATGAAGCGCACGGCCTGGCGCCCCACGGCGCGCGGCGAGCTTTCGAGCCAGCAGGCCCTGGGCTTCTCGGCCATTCTGTGCACGGCGGGCGCAGCGGTGCTGCTGGTCTGCACCAATGCGCTGACCATGTGGCTCACGCTGGCCACCTTCGTCGGCTACGCGGTGATCTACACCGTGGTGCTCAAGCCGGCCACGCCGCAGAACATCGTGATCGGCGGCGCATCGGGCGCCATGCCGCCCGTTCTGGGCTGGGCCGCGATGACCGGCGACGTCGGCCCCGAAGCGCTCATCCTGTTCCTGATCATCTTCCTGTGGACGCCTCCCCATTTCTGGGCGCTGGCGCTGTACCGCGTCGAAGACTACCGCAAGTCCGGCCTGCCCATGCTGCCCGTGACCCACGGCAGCGAATACACGCGGCTGCAGATCCTGCTGTACACGCTGGTGCTGTTCGCGGCCTGCCTGCTGCCCTTCATGTACGGCATGAGTTCCTGGCTGTATCTGGTGGCCGCCGTGGTGCTGGGCGCGGGCTTTTGCGGCTATGCGATCGCGCTGTGGCGCAATTATTCGGACGAGCTTTCGCGCCGTACCTTCCGCTTCTCGCTGATCCACCTGAGCCTGCTGTTTGCGGCCCTGCTCGTGGACCACTACATCTGGCTGGGCTGATGCCTTGCCGTCCTGCATCCAGCCCGGCCCTTGCGCCGGGCTTTTTTCATGCCAATTGCAATGCAGCCTACGGAAACCATGGCTGCCCGCGCATTCTCCATGTGTCCTTGAAGCCAGGCAGACATAAAAAAGCCAGCCCCGTGAAGGACTGGCTTTTCGGCGGCAGCCCGGCGGCGCTTAAAGGCCCTTGAGCAGCTTGCCGTTCACTTCCTTGCCGTACATGGAGTACGGACCGCCATGGAACTTCTCGGCCGTGGCCTGCACACTGCCCGTGAAACGCGGATCCTGGCCGCGCTCCTGGCTGTTGATGAAGGTGGAGACATCCCAGGCCTGCTGGTCCGTCAGCGTGGCATTGCCGTAAGGCATGTTGTTCTTGATGAAGTTGGCCGCCTTGTCGATGTCGTGCATGCCCGCGCCCCAGTTGTAGGAATCCTTGCCCCATAGCGGCGGGAATACGGCCACGCCGTCCACCTTCTGGCCCTGGCCGTCGGCGCCGTGGCACAGTGCGCACTTGGCTTCGTAGACCTGGGCCCCGCGCTCGTAGCTCGGCGTCTCGGCCGGCTCGCCGGCCTTCTTGAAGCCCGCGCCCGGCAGCTTCTCGCCCGTCGGAGCCTTCTGCGCCATCCAGTAGGCATAGGACTCCAGCGCGACCAGGATGTCATGGCCGTCGTCGGGCGCCTTGCCGTTCATCGAATACATGAAGCAGCCGCGGATGCGCTCGGCGAACGTGTCCACATGGTCGGTCTTCTTGCGGTAGGCCGGGTACAGCGGATAGGCGCCCCACATGGGGGCCGAGCCCTTGAGGCGGCCGGCATCCAGGTGGCAGTTCACGCAGTTGAGCGAGTTGCCCGAAAAGCCCACGGCATTGGCCGGCGTGCGCATGAAGATGGCTTCGCCGCGGCGTATCCACTCGCCCATCGGGCCGTCGGGAATATCGCGCGCATCCGGCGGGGCGAACGCACCGCCGGGGGACGGCGACGTGCTGACGGGCGTGGCAACGGCTGCCGCGGCAGGCGCCGGCGCTGCAGCCGCCGTGGCCGGGGCTTTTTCAGGCGTGCTCACATGCATGCCGTACCAGAGTGCACCGCCCAGACCGGCAAACAGGCTGGCCACGACGGCGTATTCGGCCAGGTTGGAGCTTTTCGAAGTGTGTTCTTGTTTCGCCATATGCAACTCCCGTGGCTTCAAGGTTTGGCCGGCGCTGCCTGGGGGGCTGCGCCGCCGTGCAGTCGCTGGTAATAGGTGGCCACGGCCTGGATGTCCTCGGCCGTGAGCTTCTTGGCCACGGCCCCCATCAGGCCCAGCGGTCCGGCGTCGCGCTGGCCCTTGTTCCAGGCGTCGACCTGCGCCTGCATGTAGTCGGCCGTCAGGTGGCCGATGGCCGGGAAATCCTGGCCCACGCCCACGCCGCCCGGGCCGTGGCACTGCGCGCAGGCCGGGATGCCGTCGGCCCAGCGGCCGCGTTCCACCAGCCAGGCGCCGTCGTCGTCCTTCTTGCCGGGCAAGGGCCCGCGCACAGGCTTGATGGAGAGCTTGAGGCTGGCGTAATAGGCCGCCACATCGGCGCGCTCCTGCTCGGACAGGGCCTTGGCCATGGGCGCCATGACGGGGTTCTGGCGTGCCCCCGAGGCCAGCTGGTTGAGCTGGCGTACCAGATAGCCGGCATGCTGGCCGGCCAGCGCGGGAAAGCCGGCCTGGCCTTCGCCGTTGGCGCCGTGGCAGCTGGCGCAGGCGGCAGCGCCGCCGGCCGAGCCCGCGCGCGCGATCTTCTCGCCGGCAGCGGCCTGGCCTTGCAGCGCTGCCTTGGCATTGTCCTGTGCCCAGGCGGCGGTCGCCATCAGCATGCAAATGCCGGCGGCCACCCAGGCCCGTGGCAGGGTCTTCGTGTTCAAGCGGTTCATTGTGGGAGGAGAAAAGTGCATGCCGCCCGCTGCCAGGGAAGCGGCAAACGGCACAGAATCGACGGCCGCCCCGGGCGGAACGGCCGTATCCAAACGTATGCCGCACGATAGGCAGGCAGGATTAAGCAAGCATTAACAGGCGGGCGGCGGCCCGTGTGCGGGCCTGCATCTTGCTACATCATCAATAGCATATAGCGCTTCTCATGCCTTGTTTCCAGAAGCATTTAAACGGGGAACCGATGGCCAGCAAGCGCCAGACGCTATGAATTCCGCAAGTTCTACCTCAGACATCATCGAGACCGCAGCCCGGGACCCGCAGATAAAGGCGCGCCACCAGGCCGGACGTGGCGGCCGGCCCGCCCTCTTGCAGCCCCGCAGGCACCGCTTCGGCCAGCCACTGGGCGCGCGTCAGCAGCTGCAGCTGGCCGCCGCTGCAGCGCGCAATGCGCTGGACGATGGCCAGCCCCAGCCCGCTGCCATGGGCCTGGTGCTGCTTGCGCCAGAAGCGCTGCACGGCCACCTCGCAGTCGGCGGCGCTCAGGCCCGCGCCCTGGTCGGCCACGGTGAATTCCGCATAGCCGCAGGGCGCGGCGGCCACGCTGCCCGCCATGGCGGCGGATTGCGCCAGGCCCGGCGGCAATGTGGCCACCTGGCGCAGGCCCAGGTGCACGGGTGTGGGCAAGCCGTCGGCCCCGCAGGTATCGGCATGGCGCAAGGCGTTTTCGAGCAGATTGCGCAGCGCGGACACCAGCAGCGGCTGGGGCACGACCACCTGCAGGTCTTCCAGCCGCGCATCGTCATGCGCCTGGCCGGGCAGCCACTGCAGCCGGCGCTGCCCTGCCGCAATCGCCGTGGCCGCCAGCTCCCAGGCCTTCTCCAGCGCTTCCAGCGCCATGCCCGGCTCGGCGCCGCAGACCACGGCACCGGAGCGGGCCGCATCGCGCTCGCCGGCGTCGGGTTGGCATTCCAGCCGCGCCAGCAGCAGCAACTGCTCCATGGTGTGCTGCAGATGTTCCACCCCCTCGCCGGCCTGCAGCAAGGCGTCGCGCGCCATATTCCATTGCGGCGTTTCGGCAATCGGGATCGGCACGGGCGGCGCCTCTTTCGTGGCCGGCTGCGCCGCAGGGTCCAGCACCAGCTGCCGGCTGACACTGGCCACCGCCATCTGCGCCACCTGCACATGGGTCTTGACGGCCGTCAGCGGCGTGCGCAGCTCATGGGCCGCATCGTCGCTCCAGCGGCGCTCGCGCTCGATGGCGCCATGCACGCGCTGCAGCATCTGGTTCACGGCCTGCACCAGCGGCGCCAGCTCCTTGACCTTCGCGCCCTGCGTGACGGGGGCATCGTCGCCGGGCGGGCGCCGCGCCAGTTCGCGGCGCAGCGCGTCCAGCGGCCGCAGCCCGCGCGTCACGGCCCACCACATCAGCGCCATGCTGGCCAGCAGCGCCAGCGCAAACGGCACGACGATGGTGTAGGCAAAGCTGTGGATCAGATGCTCGCGCACATCGATGCGGTCGGCCGTGGCAATGCGCACGCCCTGCTCCTCCAGCACATAGGCGCGCCACAGGCGCCCGCCTTTTTCCATGGTGGAAAAGCCCAGCGGCAACGGCGCCTGGAAGCCCGGCCCGCCTTCGGTGCGGGCCAGAATCCGCGCAGGCCCCGGCCCCGTGGCGGCGACGGCGCGCACCTCGCTGCGCACCATGCTGACCTCGCAGGCCACGCCGTCGCGCGCCACCACGTTGAGCACCGAGCTCCAGTCCTGCGGCGCTCCATGTGCCGGGCGGAACTGGTGCACGATGCCGGCCACCATGCGGGCCGAGGCGATCAGGCGCTCGTCCAGCATATGGCGCAGATCGTGGCGCATGCCCGCAAACATCCAGGCCGCCACCGCGCCCCACAGGGTGCACAGCGCCAGGCTCAGCCCCACCACCAGGCGTACGCGCAGACTGCGCATGGCCACCGTCCTCAAGCCCCGGCCCGGGCAGCTCGCCCCAGCCGGAAGCCCACGCCGCGCACGGTTTCCACCAGGTCCGCGCCCAGCTTGCGGCGCAGATGGTGCACATGCACGTTCACGGCATTGCTCTCCACATCCTGGCTGTAGCCGTACAGACTGTCGCACAGCTGCTCCAGGCTCAGAATGCGCCCGGGCGACTGCAGCAGCGCGCGCAGCAAGGCCCATTCGCGGCGCGACAGGTCCACGCCCATGCCGGCCCGCTGCGCCCGACCCGCGGCCAGGTCGATGCGCACATCGCCCAGCGTGATCCAGTCCACGCTGCGGCCCGCCGCCCGGCGCAGCAGCGCATGCAGGCGCGCGGCCAGCTCGTGCAGGTCGAAAGGCTTGACCAGATAGTCGTCCGCGCCGGTCTGCAGCCCTGCGATGCGCTGCTCCACCGCATCGCGCGCCGTGAGCACCAGCACCGGCAGCTCCACGCCCTGGCGGCGCCAGCGCTCCAGCAGCTGCAGGCCGTCCTCGTCGGGCAGGCCCAGGTCCAGCACGCACACATCGAAGTGCGAGGACTTGAGCGCCGCGTCCGCCTGGGCGGCCGAGCCCACCACATCCACGCCAAAGCCCTGCAGGCACAGGCCTGCCTTGATTCCACTGGCGACCAGGGCGCTATCTTCAACTACCAGCACATGCATCGTCGTATCGTGCGGCCCCGTGCCGGCCGCTTCTTGCTCCATCCAAAGCGGTCGAGCATCGCAGATTTACCTTTTGCAACCATTAACGGACCGTTAATTCCCGATCCCCACAATCGGCAAGCCATGCGCGCCCTCTGCCCTGGCAGCCCGAAACCACTGCCGATCTGCATGCAGAATCGGCCCCAAGCTCCCGGCCGGCAAGCGCCGGCCGCTATCGCCATCAAAGCAGACCCTCCGACCATGCCCACCATGCCCGACTGGAACACGCTGTTTCCCGCCCGTCCTGCGGCGCCTCCCCTGCGCATTGCCCTGCATGCACCCACGCCCGCCAGCCTGGAGCGTGCGCAAAGCAATCTGCGCAACCTGCTGGCCAGCCAGCCCCATGCCGAAATCTGGATCGTCGCCAACGCCCAGGCCGTGCGAGCCGCCGTGCAGGCCCCCGAAGCACTGGGCGAACAGGCGCGGGCGCGCATGCTGCTGTGCCCGAATACGCTCCAGAACATGGGTCTGGCGCCCGCGCCCGGCATGCATGTGCTGCCCCAGGGCGCGGTGGAGTCACTGGTGCTCATGCAGCAGCAGGGCTGGGCGTATATCCGCTGCTGAGGGCCATGGCCGTCTATCCGCAAGCGAGGGAAGACCGTCAGGCCGGCCGGAGTTCCGGCAACGCCGGCACACCCGCCTGGCCTGAATCGGCTTCGGCCTCGCAAATGCAATTGCGGCCCTGCTTCTTGGCCTGGTAGAGGGCGCGATCGGAACGATCAAGCAGGTGGAAAAGCCCGTCGCCCTCGTTCGCATACGCAATGCCGAAACTGGCGGTGGGGTGCATTTCCCCGTTCACCAGGCCCGCGGATATTGCATTGAACGAAGCCTGGACATCCTGGGCATATTTCCGCGCCGATAGAGAATTGTTCGCCATGAGGAAGACGGCAAACTCCTCGCCACCGAGCCGGCCTATGAGGGTTCTAGGGGGCGCATTTTCCTTGAGCTTGTCGGAAAATGCGCGTATTACCCTGTCGCCCGCGAGATGCCCGAAGCTGTCGTTTATCTTCTTGAAATGATCCAGGTCGCACATGACCATTGCCGCCGGCCTGTCCGAGGTTTCACCGAACAGCACGGCATCCGCACGCTTTTCGAATCCTCTGCGGTTCAGCAGGCCCGACAATGAATCGGTAAGCGCTTCCGCCTTGATTTTCTCCATGACATCGGAGGCCATGACGGCAAAAATACCCACAGCCAGGGCGACGCTGACGATGGCATCGGATACGGAGGTGAAAATCCAGTAGAAGTCCGGGTAATCCATCTCGAAAAAGGCACTGCCCAGGATGATGAGCGGCCTTGCAAGGGTCATGGCGCCGGCAATCACCACCTGTATGCCCAGAAACTGCGCCACAGGGTTTTCATCTCCGGCCTTTCTTATATGGCCGAGGAACACCAGGAAAATGGCGAACAGTCCCAGATTGATGACAACACCTCTTTCCTGCAACCCGCTGTCCATGGACATGAAATACTGCAGCCCGGCCATGGTCACGGTGAAAATAAAAGCCAGCAACTTGAATCTTGGCGCCTGATGGGAACGCTGCGCATAGGCAACGACCAAAAGCGCGGTGGTGATCAGTATCATGGCATTGGAGATCTGCCGCAACACCATGTCGCTGTATTTCAGCGAAACATAAAGAATGAGAAAGCACAAGGCCCGCATCAGGTATGAAAAGACTAGAACAGCAATGAATCTTGATTTTTTCTGCGTGCGCCATAGTAAATAAAATCCAGCCGCAAAAAAAGCAGACATGATGGGATTAAATATCAGAAAAACTATATTCAATTCCTTGCTCATTGCTTGCCTCTTTTTGAAAATCTATCGACTCAAACTTCCATTCGTCAGAAAATTAATATTAGAAATGCGAACAAACCAGGAAAATCTGATGATTTTTGCATTTTCACGCCGATCGTTAAATGCAAACTCCAGCTGAACCACAAAATTTTGCATTCCCCGTACTGACCGAGGACAGTTCGGTCATGGCCTTCCTGCTGTCCCCCTCGGCCTTCCGGCGTCCGCGCCAGCCCATGCTATAAGTCCCGATTTCACCCCTGCAAGCCACCCATGCAGCACGAGACCATTGCCATGCGCGCCATAGGCCGTGTGCACAGCCCGTTCCGAAGCACTCTGGGCATGCCCATACAGACCGTGGCTGCCGGTCAGCATCAGGGAAAGATCGAGGTGTTCGAGGCCTTTGCCCCGGGCCTGCGCGACGTGCAGGAGTTCCAGTACCTCATCGTGCTCACGCATCTGCACGAGGCGGTGGAAAAGCTGGAAGTCACTCCCTTCATGGATACGCAAAGCCACGGCGTGTTCGCCACGCGGGCGCCGGCGCGGCCCAATCGCATTGGGCTGTCCATCATCGAGCTGCTGCACCTGGAAGGCCGCATGCTGCACTTTCGCGGCAACGACATGCTGGACGGCACGCCGGTGCTCGACATCAAGCCCTATGTGCCCCGGCTGGACGTGCGCGAGACCGGACGCATAGGCTGGTTTGCCCAGGGCCTGCAGCAGCTGCCTGGCAAGCTTTCAGACGACAGAATGCAATAGAAAAACACGCTTTTCGCCTATCGGCAAAGCGTTGCGCGCTCTCCATTCAATAGCAAACCTCGCTGTCACTCCACCCGCCACCAGGCAGGCAGCAGCGCGCGCACCTGGGCGCGGTGAAAGCGGTCGTCGATCAGGAACACCACGCCTTTGTCCTCTTCCGTGCGTATCACGCGGCCGGCCGCCTGCACGACCTTGCGCAGCCCCGGATACAGATAGGTGTAGTCGTGGCCCTTGCCCGGGCCAAAGCGCCGCGCCATGGCCTGCATCATGCGTTCGTTGACGGGGTTGACCTGCGGCAGGCCCAGCGTGGCGACAAAGGCGCCGATCAGGCGCCTGCCCGGCAGGTCCACACCCTCGGAAAATGCGCCGCCCAGCACGGCAAAGCCAATGCCGCAGCCCTCCTGCGCAAACCGCTCCAGAAACTCCGCGCGGCCCGCATCGTCCATGGCCGAGGTCTGCAGCCAGATGGGCAGGCCCGGATGGCTGGCGCGCATGCGCTCGGCCGTGCGCTGCAGATAGTCGAAGCTGCTGAAAAAGCACAGGTAGTTGCCGGGCTGGCGCGCGTACTGCCGGGCCACCAGGTCCACGATGGGCTGCAGCGAACGCTCGCGGTCGCGCCAGCGCGTGGAGATATGGCCGGCAATGCGCACCTGCAGCTGCTCGGCCTGGAACGGTGCGGGCACATCGATCCAGCGCGTGCCTTCGGGCAGGCCCAGCATGTCCCGGTAGAAATCCGGGGGGCTCAGCGTGCCCGAGAACAGCACCGTGGCATGGGCCGCCGCATGGCGCGGAGCCAGATGCGGCGCCGGAACCACATTGCGTATGCACAGCGTGGAAGCCGGTGTGCTGCGTGCGCCGGCGCCTGCCGGTGCCAGGCTCACATCGAACAGCGCATGCGGCCCGAGCTGCTCGGCCAGCGCCATGAACTGCAGCGCCTCCAGATAGAAGTCGAGCACGGCATCGCCGGGCAGCATGGGGCGGTCGGCATTTTCCTCGGCCATCGCGCCCACGGCGCGCTGCACCGCGGCCAGCAGTCCGGCCGGCACTTCCTCATGGGCCTGGTAGGCCAGCTGCGCGGCCTGCTGCTCCCTGTTGATGGCGTTCCAGCTGCGCTGCAGCCTGTCCAGCGCCTTCCGGACCGCGCCGGATGCATTCTTTCGCGCAGCGGCCAGCGCGAACTGCGACAGCTGCGCGGTGTACATGCGCCGGGCGCGCTCGGGCAGGTTGTGGGCCTCGTCCACCAGCACGCCCACGCGCCACTGGCCGGCCTGGGCCAGCGCATGCAGCATGGCCGAGCTGTCGTAGTAGTAGTTGTAGTCGCCCACCACCACGTCGCTCCAGCGCACCAGCTCCTGCATCAGGTAATAGGGGCAGATGCCGTGCGCCAGCGCCACCTCGCGCACGGCCGGCGCATCCGCCTGCCCGGGCTGTTGCAGGGCCTGCCGGCGCGCGGCCGGCAGGCGGTCGTAAAAGCCCTGGGCCAGCGGGCAGGATTCCCCATGGCAGGCCTTGTCCGGATGCTCGCAGCTCTTGTCGCGGGCCCGCAGGTCGAGCACGCGGATACAGGCTGCGCCCTGCCGTGCCAGGCTTGCATTGACGGCGGCCAGCGCCTGCAGGGCCAGGCCATGGCCCGTGCCCTTGGCCGTGAGAAAGAAGACCTTGTCCAGCCCCTGCCCGGGGCAGGCCTTGAGCAGGGGAAAAATCGTGCCCAGCGTCTTGCCGATGCCCGTAGGCGCCTGTGCCATCAGGCAGTTGCCGCCTTCCTCGGTGCGCGTGCTGCGGTACACGGCCACGGCCAGTTCGCGCTGGCCCGCGCGAAAGCGCTCGAACGGAAAGGCCAGCTGCGCCAGCGCCGCATCGCGCGCCCGGCGATGTTCGGCTTCGCTGCGCGCCCAGGCCAGATAGCGCTCGCACTGCTGCCCGAAGAACGCCTGCAGCTCGGCCGCATCGAAGCGGTCTTCCAGCACGGTTTCCTGCTGCGTGCCCACATTGAAATACACAAGGGCGATGCACAGCTGCGCCAGGCCGCGTTCGCGGCACAGCAGGTGGCCGTAGACCTTGGCCTGCGCCCAGTGCAGCGCGCGGTGGTTGGCGCGCACGCCGTCGAGCGCGCCGCGGTAGGTCTTGATCTCTTCGAGCCGCTGCAGCGCAGGATCGAAGCCGTCGGCACGGCCGCGCACCAGCAGGTCCTCGTGCCGCCCGGAAAGGCTGATCTCGGTTTCGTAATCCTTGCCGCGGCGGGATGCAACGAGCTGGTGGCCCGCAATGCCTTCAAGCGCCGTGGGTGCCGGCGTGAAGCGCAGGTCCAGATCGCCGGCGCGGGCCGTGAATTCGCACAGCGCACGCACGGCTACCACCTGGCTCATGCGGCCTCCCCCAGAGACTCTGCGCGCCAGCGCACATGGCAGACGCTGGCCGGAATGCCGTGCGCGCCGCAATACTGCAGCCAGCGGATCTGGTTGTCCTGCAGCTTGTCGCCCGGCCCCTTGACCTCGACGAACGCGTAGCGCCTTTGCGCCGGCCAGAACCGCACCAGATCGGGAAAGCCCGTGCGATTGGCTTTCACATCGCACAGCAGGCGCGTGAACAGCAGCTTCAGGTGCGCGGCGGGAATGCAGTCCAGCGCCAGCGCCAGCAACGCTTCGTCCACCGTGCTCCAGAACACGAATGGCGACTGCACGCCGTTCTTCTCTGCATGGCGCTGCAGGATTGCTTGCCGGTAGGCTCCCGTGTCCAGCAGCTCCAGGCATGCGTTGAACAGGGCCGCGCGGCGCGCGGCAAAGTCCGGCGCGCCCAGGTCGGCGGGCCCGCTCTGGAACGGGTGAAAGAACGCGCCCGGCAGCGGCGCAAAGATGGCCGGCCAGCACAGCAGGCCGAACAGCGAATTGACCAGCGCATTCTCCACATAGAACACCGGAGCCTCGGCCGTGTGCCAGTGCGCACGCAGCACATATTCCACGGCCGTGGGCACGGCAGGCGCATCCAGCTCCAGCGTGACGGCCTCCGGGGAGCCTGCCGATTCCGGCGCGGATTTGCGCGTCGTGCCGCCCTGCCCCAGGCTGCGCCGCAACCGCGGCAGCATGCGTGCCACGCGCTGGCTTTCCTCGTCGCTCTCGGGCGCCTGCTGGGCCGCCAGCGCCAGGGCCAGGGCATCATCGAAGCGCTGCATGCGCTCGTACACGCGCATGCGCCGGTGGCGCGCCCCCGGATAGCCGCATTGCAGATAGGCGCGCTCGGCCTGGCTCCAGTCCTGCGCCCGTTCGCAGGCCTGGCCTATGCGCAGCAGCAGCTTGGCGCGGCGCTTTTCCAGCCAGGGATTGGCGTTTTCGCAACTGGCCACGGCCTGCAGCAGGACTTCGGCATCCTCGCCTTCGTCCAGCGCCTGCCGCAAGGCGCTCAACGCCAGATAGCAGTCGACGTCGGCCCGCGACTGGAAGGCGCGCGAATCCGCATCGAAGGCCACGCTCTCGTATCTGAAGATGCCCAGATCGGCCAGCACGAATTCCGACCAGTCCTGATGCAGATTGCCGAAGAACATCAGCCGCAGGCGCTCGCACATCTCGCCCACCATCACGCGCCAGAGCGGCTCCCGGGCAGCCGGGTTCCACTGCGCATAGGTTCGTGGCGCTGCATGGACGGCCTGCAAGGCTTGCAGCAGCGCACTCTTGCGCAGGCCGCCCGGCAGTCCCGCGCCGGCAAACAGCTGCAGCAGCTCCGGCTTGGTGTGCAGCGCAAACAGCTCGTCCAGCCCCATGGGCTCCTGCGTCGCCAGCCAGCCCACCTCCTGCAAGGGCGCTGCGGCTGCGGCCACGTCCGGGATTTCCTCGTAGACCAGCTTGCCGGCGCGGAACCAGGGACCGCGCCGCATCAGCATGCGCACCATCAGCGCCTGGGACAGCTGCGGCAGCGCTGCAAACTGCGCGAGAAAACGCTGCTCGTCGGCAGCCAGCAGGTCGCCATGGCGTTCGCCTATCCAGTCCAGCGCCTGCCGGAAATTGTGCAGGTAGTAGTAGCGATGGGGAGCAAGCATGGGCGCGGGCAAGGCAGCGAAAATCGCACTGACTGTATTTATATACAGCCATCATAGCAAGCCGCTGTTGTGCCCGCTGCACGCCGGGTTGTTGGGCCGGGGGCTAGGAAACCCGGGGCCCCAGCTCGGCCGCAGCAAGGGCCGGACCGGGAATCCACTGCGCACGCACGGCATCGAGCGCCACGGGCTTGCGCTGCGGCGGTGCCTGGGCAATGCGGCCCAGGCTGATAAAGCCGGCCAGCCACTCCGTGGATGCCAGGCCCAGCTGGGCACCCAGCACCGCATCGAAGCAGCGTTCGCCGCTGAGCACGATGCCGCCGAAGCCGAGCTGGTGGGCGGCATTCATGAAGTTGCCCAGGGCCGCGCCCGCGGCCAGCCACTGCTCGCGCAAGGGCACCTGCGTGCGCGCCCTGGGCGAGACCACAAAGCCCAGCAGAGCCGGCGAGCGCGTCGCATGCTCGCGTGCCCGTTCGATATCGCTGCGCGGCGCCAGCGGGTCGCGGCGCAGCTTTTCCTGCTCGAACAGATCGGCCAGCCGGGTGCGGTGCTCCTGCGCGAACACCAGCACGCGCCAGGGATGCAGGCTGCCATGGTCCGGCGCACGCAGGGCCGCCTCGATCATCAGGTCGATCTCCGCCGCGTCGGGGCCCGGCCCCGTCAGGCGCTTGGGCGAGACCGAGCGGCGCTGCAGCAGCGGCGCAACCACGGATTTCCGGCGTGACTCGGCAAAGCAACGCTGCAGCGCATCGACGGCGCCGGCCAGTTCGCGCGCCCGGGCCACCAGTTCCTCGCCTGCGGCGGTGAAGTCCACATGCCCGTTGCCGGCCACGACCAGCACCTGGCCGTATTCGCGCTGCGCATGCTGCACGGCCCGGCGCAATTCGGCCTCGGTCAGGCCGCAGTCCCGGGCCGCCTGCAACCAGTCCCGCGCGCCATGCAACGCCAGCAGATAGGGAAGAAATTCCTGCATCAAACTCCACCTCCAACGGACAACGGCGAGCCGATCCAGGCGCCTCGCTATATACCGCTGAATATACTGCCTGAATCCGGGATGCAAGGGCTTGCCGCAGGAGACCCGCAGGCCCATGGCGCATGCCGCTATGGCTTGAATAGCTGCTGCCGCATGAATACTCTTGCTTTCAGCTCGCAAACCCCATAAAAACCATGGATGCCCGGCGATGCACCGCCACCGCCCGGCCTGGAGCTACGCATTGCCGCCGAGCTGGCGCGGGGCCGCAAGATCGAGGCGGTCAAGCTGCTGCGCGAGGCTTGCCACCTGAGCCTGGCCGAGGCCAAAAGGCGTGTCGATGCCGCCGAACAAGGCCAGGCGCTGGACCTGCGCAGCGAAGTGCCCCGCGCCCCGTCAGCCGGCCTCGCGCCGGGCGAAGTGCCGCGCGGCAGTGCCCTGGGCTGGATGGCGCTGGCGGCGGCCGCCGCCGTGGCCTACGGCTTCTGGCGTTATTTCGGACTGCCCTGAATGCCGGACGCGCGCGGCCGGGCCGCCCTGTTCATTTCGCCGCGGCCGGTGCGGCCGGCGGCGTCTGCCAGCCGCCGCCCAGGGCCTGGTACAGCGCCACGGCGTTCTGCAGCTGGGCTTCGCGCAGCTTGATGACTTCCTGCTGCACCGCATACAGATTGCGCTGGGCGTCCAGCTCCTCGAGGTAGCTCGCGTAGCCGGCCTCGTAACGGTCCTTGGCAAAGCCCAGCGTGCGTGCCAGCACCGCCTCGCGCTGGCGCGCATGCTCCCACTGGGCCTGCAGGCGCTTGGCCGACAGCAGCGCGCCTTCCACATCGGCAAAGGCCTTGACGACCACGCCCCGGTAGGCATAAGCGGCCTGGTCGCGCTGAGCCGAGGCCGCATCGAACTGGCCCTGCAGCCGCCCGCCGTTGAACAGCGGCGCCAGAATGCTGCCGCCCACGGACCAGACCGTGGCCGGGTGGTAGTCCAGCGCATTGATGAGCAGGCTGCCCACGCTGGCGCTCAGGGTGACCTGGGGCAGGAAGGCCGCGCGCTGGGCCGCGAGGTTGCTGTCGCTGGCCGCCAGCTGCAGCCGGGCGCGCGCGATGTCGGGCCGGCGCTCCAGCAGGGCCGAAGGCATGCCGGCGGACGGCACGGCCGGCAGGGCCACGGCGTCGAAGCTGCCCTGCCCGAGGGTTTCGCGCATCAGCGCCTGGGCCGCTTCGTCGCCCGCGCCACCGACCAGCTGCAGCAGGCTCAGGCGCTGGCGTTCCAGTGCCAGCGACAGCTGCTCCACGGCCTGCTGCACGCTTTGCAGCTCGGCCAGCGCCTGGCTTTGCTGCAGCTGCGAGATATAGCCCACGCGCACCTGGTCGTCGGCCAGGCGAACCGCATCCTGGCGCGAACGCACCGTGCTTTGCGCCGCCGCCAGCTGGGCCTGCAGCGAGCGCAGCGCGATATAGGCCTGGGCCGTGGTGGCGGCCACCGCGAGGCCCACCGCATCGCGGTCGGCCTGCGTGGCCTGCAGGCGCAGGTCGGCAGCGTTGCGCAGCTGGCCCAGGCGGTTCCACAGGTCGATCTCCCAGCTGGCCTGCAGCCCAGGCTGGAGGGAGCGCGTCTGCGTGAGGCCGCGCGCGCCCAGGCTGCGCCCGGCCGACAGCGGCGCCGTGGCCGACACCTGGGGCAAGGCGGCCGAGCCTGCCAGCTCCAGGTTGGCGCGCGCCTCGTCCACGCGGGCCATGGCGGCCAGCACATCGTTGTTGCGCTCGGCGGCCAGCGCCATCCAGCGGTCCAGCAGCGGATCGCCAAAGGCCTGCCACCAGGCGGCCTGCACCGCCTGCTGTCCCTGGCTGGCGGGCTCGCCCGGCCAGGCGGACGGGATGGCGGGCGCGGCCCGAGCCGGGGCTTCGGTGATGGCCGGCACGCTGCAGGCGCTCAGCACGCCGCAGGCTGCAAGGCAGGTTGCCAAGGTCTTGAGGCTCATGGCTTGGCCTTTTCCGGGTCTGGCTGCTTCTGAGCGTTTTCGGCCGCGGCCCCTTGCCGGTCCTGCGCAGCCTGCTCCTTTTTCTGCGCGGTATCGAGGCGCACGACCACCGACATGCCCGGACGCAGGCGTGCGGCCAGCGGCTGGCCTTCGTCGACGGAGATCTTCACGGGCAGGCGCTGCACGACCTTGGTGAAGTTGCCCGTGGCATTGTCGGGCTTGAGCACGCTGAACTCCGAGCCCGTGGCCGGCGCGATCTCCAGCACATGCCCCCTGAGGCGCGCGCCGCCCAGCGCATCCACGCTGAAGCTCACGGCCTGGCCGATCTGCACATGGGCGGTCTGGGTCTCCTTGAAATTGGCCATCACCCAGAACGGCGGCGGCACCACGTACATGAGCTGGGTGCCGGCGGCCACGTACTGGCCCTTGCGCACCGAGACTTCGCTGACCTGGCCGCTGCTGGGCGCGTAGACCACGGTGTTGTCCAGATTGATCTGGGCCTGGCGCAGCTGGGCCTCGGCCATCTGCACCTGGGCCTTGAGCGATTCGCGGCCCACGGTGGTGGCCTTGATCTTCTCCTGGTTGATCTCGATGTCGGCCTGGGCCTTGGCCACGTTGGTGCTGGCCAGGCGCGCGGTGGCGCGCACCTTGTCGCGCTCGTTGAGCGAGACCGAGCCGCGCTCGGCCAGCTCCTGCACGCGCCTGAGCTCGGCCTGGGAACGCTCGGCCTCGGCCTGCACGGCCGCCAGGCCCGCGCGGCTGGCCGACAGCGTGGCGCGGTTCTGGGCCTGGGTCTGGTCGGCATTGGCCAGCTGGGCCCGGGCATTGGCCAGCTGGGCCTCGGCCTGGGCCAGCGATGCCTCGTAGGTACGGCGGTCGATGCGCACCAGGGGCTGGCCTGCCTGCACCTGCTCGTAGTCCCGGACCAGCACCTCGGTCACGTAGCCGTTGACCTGGGGTGCCAGCACGGTGACGGCGCCGCGCACATAGGCGTTGTCCGTGGAGACCACCGAGCTGTTGAACGGCCACTGGTTCCAGGCGCGCAGCACCAGCAGGATGCCGGCCAGCGCCACCACGGCCATGACCAGCACGCTGCGCCGCGAAGGCTTGATCTTCTTGGGCGTGGGCGGCAGCGTGGCCGCCGGTGCGGCAGCGGGCGCAGCGGGTGCTGCGGGCGATGAGGATGGATTGTGGGTCTGGTTTTCACTCATGGGAATCGATGGGTTCGCTGCTGCGTCATTCGGTACGGTGCGACGGCTCGGCATTCGTGGTCTTGCCGGGCTTCTGCGGGGCGGCGGGCGGCGCGCCCTCGCCTTGCGGGGTTTGGGCATCCGGGTGCTGCCTGAGTTCGGCTTCAAGCTCGCTTTCCAGCTCCAGCACCTGCTCGTTGTCGCGCAGCGGGTCGGCGCTGTCCAGCGCCTGCTGCTCGCCGGCCTCGGCGGCCTGCATGGCCTCGCTCAGATGCCGGGCCTGGGCGCCGCCCAGCACCATGCTGCGCTGGCGTGCCGCAGCGGCCGTCCCGGCACCTGCGGGAAGGCCTGTCTCATCCGAGGCGTCGCTGCCGCTGTCGTCGACGATCACGGTCAGCGCGCCCGGCGGCTGCGCATCCGGGCCGGCCTGGGGCTGCGCGGCCACCGAGGGCGCGCGCTGCGGCGCGCCGTCGGTGGCGGCCGCGGCCGTGCCCTGGTTGCCGCTCTGGCGCGTCATCAGGCGCACCATGGCGGCGGCGCGGCGCACGCGCACCGAGGCGGCCAGGCTCCACAGCAGGTACAGCAGCGCAATCGCGCCCGTGAGCGCAAAGACATCGTTGTAGGCCCGCACGTTGGCTTCGCGCCGCACGATCTGCGAAAGCTGCAGCGTGCCCTGGCCGGCGCGCAGGGCCGGGTCCACCGTGACGCGGCCGTAGACCTGGCTCTGGATGCGCAGCCGATCGGCCACCACGGGGTCGGTCGGGTCGATCTGCGACACCAGCGCGGTCGAATACACCTGCTCGCGGTGGGTCTGGTAGGTGCTCAGCAGGGCCGAGCCCATCAACCCGCCCATGGACTGGGTCATGGAGATGGTGACGATGCAGGTCAGCATGTGGTTGGGGCCGAACTTGAGCCCCTGGATGACGCCCGTGAGCATCAGCGGCCCCATGAAGATGCCCGCCCCCATGGCCAGCAGGAACTGGCTGTAGTAGAAGTCGGCGGGCCGGTCCAGGCTGGTGCGGTGGTGGTCCAGGAAGGCGGCCACGGCAAACAGCGCGATGGACGCGAGAATCTGCTTGCCCATGTGGGGCACGCCGAAGGTGAGCGCCGACAGGGCGATGCCGGCCACCGTGCCCAGCAGGATGACGCCGAACAGCGGCTGCATCTGGTCGGGCGTCATGCCCAGCGTGCGCATCAGGCCCACCATGCCGTAGGTCTGCTCGGTGGTCAGGAAGCGCAGCAGCACGGCACCGATCACGAAACGTATGGTCGGCCCCTGCACGAACCAGCGGGTCTGCAGCATGGGATTCTTGCGGTGGTGTTCTATGTACAGGGCAGTGCACAGCAGCACGATGGAGCCGACCAGCAGCCAGGCCAGCCACGGCGTGTCCAGCCACCAGCGCGTGTAGCCCTGCACCAGCACGGCAATCAGCATGCCCAGGCCCGGCACCATGAGGAAGAAGGTGACGAAGTCCAGCTTCTCGAAGGTCTTGATATAGAGGCCCGGCGGCAGCTTGAGCACGACCACGCCCGCGAACGAAATCAGCGCCAGCCCGGCCTCGAAGATGTAGAGGTTGTGCCACTCGCTGTTGTAGAGCAGGCCCGGCGACAGCATCCAGGCCAGCGGCGTGGCGATCTGCGACAGGCCCACGCCTATCACCAGCATCTTCATCACGTATTTGCGCGGCGCCGATTGCAGCAGGTACAGCGTGCCCAGCGACGAGCAGGCCGAGGCCGTCAGCCCGCTGGCCGCACGCAGCAGCAGCAGGCTGTCGTAGCTGCCCAGCAGCAGGTGCAGCACGCACAGCAGGGCATAGGCGCCCAGGCCGATCTCGGCGAACAGGCGCATGCCGAACTGCTGGCGGAACTTGTAGACCAGCAGATTGGCAGTCATGTTGAGCATGACGTAGCTGCCGGTCAGCCAGCCGGCCTCGGCTGGCGTCAGCCCCATCTGGCCCTGGATGGTGGGCAGGTTGGCCGTGAACAGCGCATTGCCCAGGCCGCCCGTGATGGCCACCAGCACGGCGATGAGCCCATAGGCCACGCGCACCATGGGTGCATGCACCGGCATGGAGGGCGATCCCGGCAGGCTGGGCTTTTCATGCTCCTCCCAATCGGGCGGGCGGCGCAGGTAGACCAGCGCCGGCTGGGGTGCAGGCATGGCGGCCTGCGCGGAGGCGGAAGTGTCTTGGGCCTGGCTCATGGTTCAGTCCGCCAGCCCGTGCCAGATGATCTGCAGCGCGCGCCGCGCGAGCTTCTTGCGCTGCTGCGCCGTCTCGCCGCGCAGCGAGCCGCCCAGCATGCCGAACACCAGCGACAGGTCCTGAAAGCTCAGCACCTGCCTGCACAGACCGGCCTCCACCGCGCGCTTCATGGGCCCCTGGAAGGCTTCCCACATCTGCCGGCGTGCCTGGGCGATCACCTCGTCGCCGCGCTCCACGGCGCGCCAGTAGTCCACCAGCGGCGCGGAGACAGCGATGCGGTCGGCCACCAGGGCCAGCAGCTTGAAGAAGGCCTGTTCGTCGTCGCCCAGGGCCTGCGCTGCCTGGCGGGTTTTCTCCAGGGAACGCTCCAGCAGCGCCAGCATGATGGCCTTGCGGTCGGGAAACTGGCGGTACAGCGTGGCGCGGCCGACCTGCGCACGCTCGACGATCAGGTCCAGCGGCGCCGTCACGCCATGTTCGGCAAACACGGCATCGGCCGCGTCCAGCAACTGGGCGCGGCGTTCGGCGGGAGCGGGACGCTTGGCATTCATGCGGACAATTATCGGACAAAAATGTCCGAACAAGTGTCACGTTTGCGCATTCCCTACTCGCATGAAGGGCGCCCTCCTACCGCCATGCAGACTTGCCGCAGAGGCCGTGGCGCAGCCTGGCAGGTGTTCAGCCGGGCAATGCCAGCAGGCTGCGCCGGCTCGCGAAGGCGCGCGGCTGGCCGGTCAGCGGATCGTCGAAGGCCAGGCTGCGCGCCAGCAGCTGCAGCGGATTGGAGTAGTCGCCGGGCTCGGGATCGTTGACCTCGGGATAGAAGGCGTCGCCCCTGAGCGGCAGGCCCAATGCCGCCATGTGCACGCGCAACTGGTGGCGCTTGCCCGAGACCGGCTCCAGCCGGTAGCGCGCCCAGCGGCCGTTGTGTTCGATGATGTCCATGCGCGTGCGGCTGTTGGGCTCGCCGGGCACCTCGTGCATGCGAAAGAAATGGCCGCTTTCCTCGAGGCGGCTCGCATGCTCGCGCGGGAACGCCAGGTCGGCGCGGTACGGGGCCACGGCCTCGTAGACCTTGTGGATGGCCCGGTCGCGGAACAGCGCCTGGTAGATGCCGCGCGTGGCGCGCTGCACCGAGAACACCACGAGCCCCGCCGTGTCGCGGTCTATGCGGTGGATGGGCGACAGCTCGGGCAGGTCCAGCATACGCTTGAGCCGCACCAGCAAGGTGTTCTGCAGATACCGGCCCGCCGGTACCACGGGCAGGAAGTGCGGCTTGTCGGCCACCAGCAGATGCTCGTCCTGGTACAGCACCTCGGCGGCAAACGGGATCTCCGGCTCGCGCTCGAGCTCGCGGTAGTAGTAATAGCGCAGCCCCGGTGTGAACGGCGTCTGCGGCGTGGCCGCCTGGCCCCGCTCGCTCACCACCTCGCGGGCCTGCATGCGCCGCAGCCAGTCCGCATGCGTGACCGCGGGCAGGCGCCGGGCGAGAAAGTCGATCAGCAGCCCCTGGCCCTGGCTGGGCAGGACGACGCAGCTGGGGCTGACGCCGTCGCGCAGCGGCAGTACCTTGGGATCGTGGGAGTTATGCATGGCGCGGCGATTCTAGACCGGCCGGCAGTCCGTTCCCGCTGGTGCATACTGGGCGGCGCCTTTCACTCGCCGGGCCGCTCCGGGAGGCAACCGCAGGGCAGCGTCCACCCGGGCCATGGAGCGCCATTTTTCAGCTTTCACCAGAAACCATGAGCATCGCCGTCTTCTATCTTCGCAACCGCAGCCCTGAAGGGGAGGCGCCCGTCTGGCAGCCGGAGTGCGTTTCGTACGGCGACGCCCAGATGGGCGAAGCCCTGGCGCGGTGCCAGGCGCTGCGCGGCGACCCGCGCCATGCGCATGTGGTCATCTCTTCCGAGCTGCGCGACATGGTGGGGCAGATCGGCGTGGCCGCCGTCGAGGACGGGCTTACGCCCGACGGCCAGGCCTACGAATGGAGCAAGGCCGGCCGCGCCGGCGCCAGCCGCAGGAATGCAGCGCAGCCGCCGGTGCAGCGCAAGGATATGGATGTTTGAGCCCTGGGCGGCTATGCCGCTCCCCCGGCGGGGCCGCCTACCCTGGCGCAGGCACCACCGACAATCCTGCAAGGCGGGGCCTCGTACACGCTTGTAGGACATGCCTGCGCAGAACTGACGGGCTCGCAAGGTATTCGTGCAGCCCATAGACCGCTAGCATGGGCCTTCACAGGCTGAATGACCCATGGACGATACCGCACAACACCCGGCCGCCCCGGCCACCTCTGCCCCCGCCTCCTCGCGCGCCAGGCCCCGGCTGTGGCTGCGCCTGCTGGCTGCCGTGCTGGGCACGCTGGTGGTGCTCGTGCTGGCCGTGGCCGCCACCATCGCGCTGATGGACTGGAACCGCTTCAAGCCCTGGGTGAACGAGAGGGTCAGCACCGCCACGGGCCGGGAATTCGCCGTCGATGGCGACCTGCAGCTGCGCTGGACCTGGCCCCAGCCGCTCGATGACGGCTGGCGCCACTGGATTCCGGGCGTGACCGTCATTGCCACCAATCTGCGCCTGGGCAGCCGCCGGGCTGGCGGGTGCCGGAGGCACCGGAAAAGAACGGCAGCGAGCTGCCTGCCCTGCCCGCCGTGCCCCGGGAGCTCAACGCGGGCCGGCTGCCCGGCACAGGAAAAGCAGCTTCCGTCCCACCGTCTGCAGGTGACGCGGATGCCGACGCCATTGCCCCGGCCCAGGAACAGCCGCCCGAGCGCACGCCGGAAACCATGGCCACGGCGGCACGCGCCACGGCCAGCCTGCGGTTGTGGCCGCTCATGGCCCGCCATGTGCAGCTCGACCAGGTGGTGCTGGAAGCGCCCGACATCGTGCTGGCGCGCAAGCCTGGCGGGGACAACAACTGGACTTTCCACTCCCCCGAAAGCAGCGGCCCGCGCTGGAGCGTGGAGCTGGGCCAGCTGCGCATACGCCACGGCGTGCTGGGCTGGGCCGACGGCGTCAAGAACCTGGCCATGCGCGCACGCGTGGACAGCCTGCGCAGGCCCGTCAGCGAGGACCATCCCTACGGCCTGCGCTTCGGCCTGGTCGGCCATATGGGCAAGGCGCAGATCCAGGCCCAGGGCCTGACCGGGCCGGTGCTGGACCTGCGCCGGGACAAGCTGCATTTCCCTCTGCGCTTGTCCGCGCGCGCCGGCAGCATCCAGGCCCAGGCCGAGGGCTTTCTGGACAATCCCAAGGCGCTGGACGGACTGGACTTCGAAGTGCGGCTGCGCGGCAACAGCATGGCCGACCTGTTCCCGCTCACCGGCCTGCTGCTGCCGCCCACCCCGCCCTTCGAGACCAGCGGCCACCTGATCGGCAGCCTGCAGCCCGGCAAGGCCGTGTGGGATTACCGCAAGTTCCAGGGCAAGGTCGGCCAGAGCGACCTGCGCGGCGATCTGCACTATGTCTCGGGCCAGCCCCGGCCCCGGCTCAGCGGCGAGCTTGCTTCCAGGCAGCTGCGGCTGGTCGACCTGGGCCCCGTGATCGGCGCTGCCCCCTCAGGCAGCAGCAAGCCCAAGGCCGTCAACGGCAAGGTGTTGCCGCAGACCCGCTTCGAGACCGCCAACTGGGATGCCATGGACCTGGACCTGCGCTATGCCGGCGACCATATCCTGCGCCCCGAAGCGCTGCCGCTGCAGAATCTGAGCGTGCATGCCGTGCTCGACAACGGCAAGCTCGTGCTGTCGCCGCTCAAGTTCGGCCTGGCCCAGGGCACGCTGACCCTGGACGCCACGGTGGACAGCCATGCCAGGCCCGTCAGGGCGCAGCTCAAGGGCCAGGTCAGCGGGCTGCGGCTGTCGGCGCTGTTTCCCAAGGTCGAGGCCATGAAGAAAAGCCTGGGCAGCCTGGACGGTGCCATGTCCATGCAGGGCCGCGGCGAATCCGTGGCCCAGTGGCTGGGCTCGGGCGACGGTTCGATCCGGCTCTATGTGCGAGAAGGCTCCTTCAGCCGCCAGCTGCTCGATCTGGCGGGCCTGAACCTGGGCTCCGTCATCGTGGCCAAGCTGTTCGGCACCGACAAGGAAGTGCAGCTGCGCTGCGCCGTGGCCGACTTCAATGTGCAAAACGGCCTGGCCACGCCCCGCATCGCCAAGCTGGCCACGACCGAGGCCATCGTGCAGGCGACCGGCCAGGTCAACCTGGCGAAGGAAACCCTGGATCTGCGCATCGTGCCCGAGTCGCTCAAGTGGAAGTTCTTCTCGCTGCGCACGCCGCTGTATGTGCGCGGCAGCTTTGCCCAGCCCGACGTGGGCCTGGAAGCGGGCCCGCTGCTGGCGCGCGCCGGCGCGGCCGTGGCGGCCGTGGTTGCAGCGCCCGTGGCCCTGGCCCTGGTGCCGCTGACCGTGCCGGCGGCCGAGGACGATGTGAACTGCAGGCAGCTGCTGACCCAGGTTCACGCAAAGTGAGAGCGTGCCCCTGAGCGCCACATCGCGGAGGGTGTGGAGTCGTGCTAAGAAACGCGTGCTCAGGGATGGGCGCAGGCGCCGTCCAGGCCTGCCATGCCCGCGAGCTTTTGCAGGCTGGAGCGGTTGTCCAGGCAGGCCTGGTGCCGGGCTTCGGCCGCCTGCTGCTGCGCCAGGCTCGCGGCCTTGGCGCGCTCGGCCTGCAGCTGGGCCACGCGCTCGCGGATCCTGGGCATGACCGCCATCGCAGCCTTCTCGCCCTCCACGATGGCGCTGGCGCGCTGGCTGAAATCGGCAGGCCCGATATCGAGCACCTTGGGGCGGATGGTGATGTCGGCACGCGCCAGCTCGGCCTGGCCCAGCTTCTGCCCCATGATGGCAATCGACTGGCCCAGGGCGCCCAGCATGTTCTCGGGCGTCTTGCCGCGCGCCTTGTTGGAGATGTCCACGGCGATCACGATGTCGGCGCCCAGCTGGCGCGCCGCATCCACGGGAACGGGACTGGTGATGCCGCCGTCGACATAGTGGGACTTGCCGATGCTCACGGGCTGGAACACGCCCGGCACGCTGCTGGAGGCGCGCACGGCCTGGCCCGTGTTGCCGCGGGCGAACACGGTGCGCTCGCCGTCCTCCAGCCGGGTGGCCACGGCCACAAAGGGCTTGGCCAGTTGCTCCAGGGGTTTGCGCTGTACCTGCTCGTTCACATAGTCCTCGAGCTTCTGGCCCAGCACCAGGCCGCCCGAGGACAGCTGCAGGTCGCGAATTTTGGCCTCATCCAGGGCCACGGCCTTTTCCTGCAGCTCGAAGGCGTTCATGCCGCTGGCATACAGCGCACCGACCACGCTGCCCGCGCTGGTGCCGGCCACCACGGCGGGCGTGAAGCCGTTGGCCTCCAGCATCTTGATCACGCCGATATGGGCAAAGCCCTTGGCTGCACCGCCGCCCAGGGCGACGCCGATCCTGACCGGCGCAACGCCGGGCGCGGGCGCTGTGGGCGTGGCCTCGGGAGCCGCCGATTTGACGGGCGGGTTGCTGCCGCAGCCGGACAGGGCAGCCAGACCGGCCAGCCCCAGGTACACCAAAGAATTCTTCAAACGCATGACAGGAAATCCTGCTTTCTCATCGGGGCGGGCAGTATAGCGGCAGGCGCGATGGCACTGCGGCCAGGGTCATGGGCCCATGGCCCTGCCTGGGCTGCACGCCGCCGGCAACAGACATCGGGTCTCGCCTGCCGGGGCGAGTCCCGGCCGGATGCCGCCCGCCCATCCTCGGCCTTGCACACCGGCGAGATCTCCAGGGCGCCCATCGGCAGCCAGCAGCTCAATGGAAATCCCGGCTGCTCAGCCCGGCGCCCGCCAGCCGCCCCAGCCAGGCCGTCATGTCCCTGGCCCGTTGCACTACCAAATGATGAGCTGCCGGCGCTTTTTCCTTCTGGGTTTCAGGCGAATTTCGCTCAAATTCCTCATCGGCATCGCGCGACCAGTTCGCGCTGCTTTGCCAGACGCCCTCCACCGCCAGCAGGCGCGATCCGAGCAGGGCAGCCTGCCAGCGCGCAAAGGCCCTGGCCCAGACCACCAGGTTGACCACGCCGGTTTCGTCCTCCAGCGTGATGAACAGCGTGCCGCCGGCCGTGGGCGGGCGCTGGCGCACGGTGACGATGCCGCAGGCCCGCACCTTCTGGCCCGGCAGGGCGTTGCGCAGCTCCACGGCCGTGCGCATGCCGTGGCGGGCCAGGCGCTCGCGCAGCAGGGCCAGCGGGTGGCGGCGCAGGGTCAGGCCCGTGGCTTCGTAGTCGTGCAGGATTTCTTCGCCCTCGGGCGCCTCGGCCAGCTGCACCGAGCCTTCGTTCACGGGCACACCGGCAAACAGGGGCGGCAGCGCGGCATGCGCCGCCGCATCCCACATCTGCTGGCGCCGGTGGCCGGACAGG
Source organism: Comamonas sp. w2-DMI (assembly GCF_040187735.1). Lineage (NCBI taxonomy): Bacteria > Pseudomonadati > Pseudomonadota > Betaproteobacteria > Burkholderiales > Comamonadaceae > Comamonas > Comamonas sp. w2-DMI. The sequence goes on from NZ_JBANEL010000016.1 coordinate 106,912, forward strand.
CCGCTCAGGGCATCGGCGGCGGCCAGGGCCCGCAGGTCGCCCGGGCTCAGGCCGGCGCGCAAGGCCAGGTCCTGCGTGCCGGCCCATGGCGCCTGGGCGCGCTGCGCCTCGATGCGCAGCGCCGCGGCCTCGCCCAGGTTCGCCACCAGGCGCATGCCCAGGCGCACGGCGGGCTGCAGCGCCTGTACGCCGGGCACGGGCTGCAGCGGCTCTTCGAGCGTGCAATCCCAATGGCTGTGGCGCACGTCCACGGGCAGCACGCGCACGCCGTGGCGGCGCGCATCCTGCACCAGTTGCGAGGGCGAGTAAAAGCCCATGGGCTGGGCGTTGAGCAGGGCCTGCAGGAAGATGGCCGGCTCGTGCCGCTTGAGCCAGGCGCTGGCGTAGGCCAGCGAGGCAAAGCTGTAGGCATGGCTTTCCGGAAAGCCGTATTCGCCAAAGCCCTGCATCTGCCTGAAGATGGCCTGGGCAAACTCCAGCCGGTAGCCGCGCGCGACCATGCCGTCGATCAGCGGCCGCTCGAAGCGGTGCACGCCGCCCTTGCGCTTCCAGGCGGCCATGGAGCGGCGCAGCGCATCGGCCTGGTCGGGCGTGAAGCCCGCCGCCACCATGGCGATCTGCATGACCTGCTCCTGGAAGATGGGCACGCCCAGCGTGCGCTCCAGCGCATCCTCCAGTGCGGCCTTCTCGTCCGGTTTTTCGAAACGCGAGCGTTCCAGCACCAGCGGCTCGCCGCGCCGCCGGCGTTCGCGGGCCTGCAGATAGGGGTGGACCATGCCGCCCTGGATAGGCCCGGGCCGCACGATGGCCACCTCCACCACCAGGTCGTACAGCGTCTCGGGCCGCAGGCGCGGCAGCATGCTCATCTGCGCACGGCTCTCGATCTGGAAGGTGCCCACGGTATCGGCGCGCTGGATCATGGCGTAGGTGGCCGCATCCTCCGGCGGAATCTGGGCCAGGCTCCAGCGCTCGCCGCGCCAGGCCGCGCGCTCGTCCAGGCTGTGGCGCAGCACGGTGAGCATGCCCAGGGCCAGCACATCGACCTTGAGCAGGCCCATGGCATCCAGGTCGTCCTTGTCCCACTGGATGACCGAGCGGTCCTTCATGGCCGCCGGCTCCACGGGCACCAGGCGCGTGAGCTTGCCATCGGTCAGCACAAAGCCGCCCACATGCTGGCTCAGGTGCCGGGGGCTGTCCTTGAGCTGCCAGGCCAGCTCGATCCAGAGCCGCAGCTGGCGCGGCGTCAACGCATTGGACTGGGCCTTGGCCAGGGCCTGGGCTTCGAGGAACTTGCGTTCCACCCAGTCGTCGGGAAGTGCTTCGGGTCGGGGCTCGGGCAGGTCCTGTTCGCCCTCTGCCTCGGCGCCAGCCCCCTGCTCCGCTGTTTCGCTGAACCAGTACTGGCCCTTGGCCAGCGCATCCACCAGCGGCGGGGGGATGCGCAGCGCCTTGCCCACGTCACGCAGGGCGCTGCGGCTGCGCCAGCAGCTGACCACGGCCGTGAGCGCCGCGCGCTCGCGCCCGTACTTGGTGTAGATGTACTGGATCACCTGCTCGCGGCGCGCATGCTCGAAATCCACGTCGATGTCGGGCGGCTCGCCGCGCACGCGGCTGATGAAGCGCTCGAACAGCAGGTGCTTGCCCTCGGGGCTGACCTCGGTGATGCCCAGGCAGTAGCAGACCGCCGAATTGGCGGCAGAGCCCCGGCCCTGGCACAGAATGCCTTCGCTGCGCGCATAGCGCACGATGTCGTGCACGGTGAGGAAGTACATCTCGTAGCGGCACTCGGCAATCAGGTCCAGCTCCTTGTGCAGCTGCTCCTGCACCTTCTGCGGAATGCCTTGCGGATAGCGGCCCGCCGCGCCCTGCCAGGTGTGCCAGGCCAGGGTCTGTCGTGCATCCATGCCGGGCAGCACGCTTTCCTGCGGGTAGTGGTAGCGGATCTCGTCGAGCGTGAAGCGGCAGCGCGCCGCCAGGCGCAGCGTGGCCTCCAGCAAGGCCTTGGGGTACAGGCTCGCCAGCCGCAGGCGCGAGCGCAGGTGGCGTTCCGCATTGGGCTGCAGCGCAAAGCCGCATTCGGCCACCGGCCGTCCCAGGCGTATGGCGGTGGCCACGTCCTGCAGCGGTTTGCGCGAGCGCGCATGCATGTGCACATCGCCGCAGGCCACCAGCGGAATCCCCAGCGCCGCGCCCACCTGCTGCAGGGTCTGCAGCCACAGGCTGTCGTCGGGCGCCAGGTGCAGCTCCACGCCCAGCCAGATGCCGGCCTGCGGGCATTCCTGGGCAAAATAGGCCGAAACGCTTTGCACGCAAGCGCGGACCGCTTCCAGATCGGAAGCACCAAGCACCTCCCGCCGGGGCAGCACAATGCATTCGCAGCTGCGCGCCAGCGCCTGCCAGGGACTGCGGGCATCCACCACATAGCCGCCCTTGCCGCTGCGGCCGCGCGCGGCGGAGATGAATTCGCACAGGTCGCCCCAGCCCGCGAGGTCGCGCGCCAGCACCACGATGCGCGCACCCTCCTGATCGGCGAGGGCGAATTCGCTGCCGTGGATCAGCGTCAGGCCGCAGTCCCTGGCCGCCTCGTAGGCGCGCACGGCACCGGCCACCGAGCATTCGTCGGTCAGCGCCAGCGCCGCATAGCCCAGGCTCTTGGCGCGCTGCACCAGTTCCTCGGGCGAGGAAGCGCCGCGCAGAAAGCTGAAATGCGACAGGCAATGCAGCTCGGCATAGGCCAGCGGCCCATGGCCTGCGCCCCAGGCACCGGGCGGCGCAGGCATGTCTCCCGGCGGCGGCACCGGTGGAGAAGCCAGCCGGACCGCAGGACGGTCCCAAACGGCGGCCTGCTCAGCCATATACGCCCTGCCCGTACCAGGCCACCGATGGCCCGGATGCGCCGCCCGCCCCGGCCCCGCGGACAGGCAGCTGGACCCGCTCGCGGTAGATCCAGACATGGCCTACCGCCTCGTTGTAGCCTACGAAATAGTCGCGTACCGCGGCTGCGCCCTCCTCGTCCCACCAGCCCGCCTCCAGCCGGTAGGGACCGGCGCGCAGCTGCAGCGGCCCGTGCCAGCAGGGACGGTTGCTCTCCAGCGGCAGCGGCCTGGGCTGCGGCAGCAGCCAAGGGGGCCACAGCCCCTGCCAGGGATCGGCGCAGCCCGCAGCGGAGCTTCGCCTCGCAGCGGCATGCTCCGGCGGTGCCGCTGCGGCAGGGATCCATTGCTGCATGGCCTCGGGCCGGTGGTCGGCACAGGGCAAGGGAATCTGCACGCAATCCTCGCCCCAGCGCGCGCCGACCCGCTCCACCCATTCATGCCATTGCAGCGACGCAGCCCCCACGCCGTCCCGCGTGCTTGCCGGTCCGTCCTGCCCATCCTGCAGGGACGGCGGCAGGCAGCTCAGCGCCTCGGCCGCAAAGGCCGTGGTTTCCGGCGCCTGCAGCTCCAGCATGTCCACGGGTGCGCGCCAGCTCAGGCGCGCGATGCGCTCGCGCAGCAGCCGCTCCAGATGGGCCATGGCCTGCGTGGGCTGCGCCGTGCGGATCTCCAGCGCATCCCAGGGCGGCAGCGCCTCTCCGTCCATGCGCCGCAGATCATGGTGCCAGCGCAGCTGCAGGGCCAGCACGCCATGGTGGCGGGCCTGCAGCCACAGCTGCAGCGAGCGCAGCAGGGGCCGGGCCGCCTGCAGCACGGCCGCCGCATCATGGGCCGGATAGCCGAGGTCGTGCCGCAGGACGAAACGCTCGGGCCAGCTCAGCCATTCATGGGCTTCGGGCAGCAGCCCATAGGCCTGGTCCAGCACCTTCATGGATGCTGCGCCCATGCGGCGCGCCAGGCCCGCGCGCGGCAGGGCCCGCACATCGCCCCAAGAGCGGCAGCCCAGGCGCTGCAGCACCGGCATATGCGGCTGCAGCGCGGACAGCGTCCACAGCGGCAGCGCATCGGCCCCCACCAGGGCCGGCCTTGCAGCAGGAAAGCGCTGCGCCAGCCGCAGCCGCGCCAATGCCAGCCAGGCCGTGGCGCCCTGCGCCCAGACAAAGTCCGGCGGCTGCGCCGGGGCATGCATCTGCCACTGCTGCCGCACCGCATCGACCAGCGCGTCCAGTCCGCCCCACAGGCGCAGCACGCTGGCGGTTTCCATCAGCACGGCTTCTTCGAGCACCACCACGCGCGGGGAAAACTGCAAGGCCCAGCAGGCGGCGCTGAACAGCGCATCGCTGCCAGCCTCCTGCCCGCCCGCCGCAGCCGTCCCCTGCCCGTGGGGCCATGCAATCCAGTGCCGCTCCATGCCGTCCATGCCGCCTCCCTGCTCCGCTATGCGCCCGCATGCGCGGCAGCCGCCGCTGTGGCCGGGCGTCCGCCCACCGAGTGCCCGTGCAGCAGCAAAGCGGCTTCCCTGTGCTGCGCGGCCTGGCGCATGGCCTGGGCCTGCATGACGGGCAGCCAGCCCCAGGAGGTGCGGGGCAGCAGCAAGGCCTTTTCCAGTGCCGGGCCCTTGCGCTTGAGCAGGCGCACCTGCAGCCTGCAGTCCTCTGCAATTTCGAGCTGCAGGCGCAGGGCCGCGGGCGAGCTGCGCCGGCTTGCCTCCAGTCCGCCCCACAGCCACAGCGGCCGCCCCTGGGAAGCGGCGGCCAGTTGCAGGCGCCGCAGCACGGGCACCGGCAGATCGGGCAGCCAGGCCAGCACGGCCAGCACATCCCGGCAATGCAGCGCCTGCTCGCAGGCCCAGGCCAGGTCGACGTTCCAGGAGGCGGCCCTGGCATCCGCCGCCTTCTGCACGCAGCACAGGCGCTCGGGCGCTATGCCCGCAGCCTGCAGGGCCGGCATGAACGGCAGAAAAGGCGGCGCCACCAGCACCAGCCGCCGGTGGCCGCCCCCGGCCGCCCGGGCCTTGCCTTCCTGCATGCGGGCCGCCAGCGCCGGCAGCAGCAGCGGCCATTCGGCATGGGCATGCGCGGGCTGCAGCACTTCGATCAGCGCATTGGCCGGCCAACCGCCGCCGGGCAGTTCGGCATCCAGTACGCCATAGCCCGTGGGCCAGGCCCTGCCGCCGCCTCTCTCATGCCAGTCCGAGCCGCGCCAGACGCCCGCCACCTGGGGCATGGCGGCCGCAGTCCGGCCTCCAGGCTCCTGGGGCAGAGGCGGCAAGGCGATGGAAGAAAGAGCAGGCATGCAAAATCCCGGTAACTGTATAAATATACAGTTATTCGGCTTTTGCAGCCAGCAAAGCCGGCGCAGGCATGAAAAATGCCGGCATGGCCGGCATCGCTTGAACGGTCGTGCTCTGCCGCCCGGCTCAGGGTGCCTGCAGCACGGGCGGCATCTGCGCGGACTGGTCCGGCTGGATCTGCATGCAGGCCTCGCACCACTGAGCCACGGCCGCATCCACGGCGTTCTCGCGCCGGCTCACGGACGGCCATTGCTGCAGGCATTTGTCGACGATGGACTGCAGCTGCCACAGCGCCTCGCGGTTGACCAGGGCCAGCTCCTTCATGCCCTGCGCATCGTCCCGCAGGCAGCTCCACAGGTCGGTCTGCTGGTCGGGATGCGCGCCCGCCTCGGCCAGCTGTTTCTGCAGCTGGCCTATGCCGGCGTCCACAAAGACCGCGGCCTGGTGGTCCGGCATGCTCTGCCACAGCGCGGGAAAGGCCTGGCTGAGCGTGGCCCACATCTGGAACGCCGCGGCCAGCGCGTTCACGCTGTGGCCGACCTCGGCCTGCAGGGGCGGCAGCGGCATGCCTGGTTCGATTTCGTCATACAGCAGCGGCAGGATGATCTGCACCAGTGGCGCGGGGTAGCGCTGGTGGTTCATGCGCAGCATCAGCGACAGGCGCTGGCCAGGCAGCTCGGGGAATTTCTCGAAGAAGGCAGCGATGACCTCGGCCAGCATCAGCACCTGACCCATGGCGGAGATATTGCGGCCCTGCACGCCGCGCGGATAGCCCGAGCCGTCCATGCGCTCGTGGTGCTCGAGGATGGCCAGCTCCACCGCCTGCGAATAGGTGTCGGCGCTGCGCACCATCAGCATGGAGGTGACCGAATGCGCCACCAGCTGCTTGCGCTCCTCGCCCGTGAGCCGGTAGCTGGCATCGGTCCAGGCAGGGTCCATGTACAGCATGCCCAGGTCGTGCAGCAGCGCCGCCGTGGCCAGGGGCACGCATTCGCGCTCGGTCCTGCCGCTTTGCAGCGCCAGATAAATGGCCACCATGCTCATCTGCAGGCTGTGGATGAACAGCTCGTGGCGCTGCTCGCGCATGACGGTGAGCTTGAAGGCGATGCGCGGCGCCAGCACGATGCCGCGGACCGGCGCCAGCAGGCGCTCGGCATCCCCGATGGAGCGCACCAGACGCTGGAGCAGCTCCACGGTCCGGCATTGCTCCCGTGCCGTGGCCTCCAGCTCGGCCACATCGACGAGATGGTCCGTGCTCAGATGCCAGTCCACCGGATAGCGCAGGGGGTACAGGGCCAGTCGCTCGTACATGCGGCTGTCGATGCGCAGTCCCTTTTCCACGAGCTTGATGCCTTTGTGCGTATAGATCGCCTCGTTGGTCACCACCAGGCAGTGATCGGCCATGTCGGTGACGGCACGCAGATAATGCACACCGTCATCGCGCCATTCGACGCTATCCGACTGCGGACTTTGCGCCATCTTCTCGTTCATGCGGACTTTCCCAAGGCTTGGTACGCGGATAGTTTCGTACACAAAATATACAAAATTATCATTTGATTACAAATAAGACATGTGCCCGGCCTGAAAGACTGTGTCTTTTTGTAGGTCAAACATGCCTAGTATCGCCTATCGGAAAGCGCTGGCAGCTATCAAATCCATTGCTGCCCACAAAGCGGGTGAATACCCTGACTGCAAAGCAGCGTCCCAGGAACGGGGCCGCCCACACGTGCTTGCAGGCGCCATGGCACGCTATGCGTTGCCCGCAGGCTCCTGCAGCGGTGGCACGGCATCGATCCGCAGGCTGGCCTCGCACCACTCCATGACGGCAGCATCCAACGCATGCCTGCGCGCACCGGTGTCGGGCCAGCGGTGCAGGCATGCATTGACAATGGCCTGCAGCTGCCATCGGGCTTCCCGGCTGACCAGGGCCAGCTCCCCCATGCCCAGTGCATCGTCCTGCAGGAAAGCCAGCAGCTCGGACTGCTGGCCCGGATGCAGGCCGGCTTCGGCCAGCTGCTTTTGCAGCCCCCTCAGGCTGGAGTCGATGAAGATGGCCGCCTGGTGATCGGGCATGTCCTGCCAGCGCTCGGGAAACTGCCGGCTCAGCGTGCGCCACAGCTGAAAGACCGCCGACAGAGCCGTCACGTTGTACGTGAACTCGGCCTGCAACGGCTGCAACGGGGCGCCCGGCGCGCTTTCGTCGTACAGCAGCGGCAAGACGTGGCGTACCAGATGCGCCGGATAGCAGCGATGGTTCATCCGAAGCATCAGCGACAGCCGCTGGCCGGGCAGGTCCCGGAATTTGTCGTAAAAGGCCGCGACCACCTCGGCCAGCAACAGCACCTGTCCCATTGTCGATATCGCGTCGCCCCGGCTGCCGCGCGGGTAGCCTGAACCATCCATGCGCTCATGATGGTCCAGCACCGCCATTTCCACCGCCTGGGGATAGACGCCGCAGCTGCGGACGATGAGCATGCCCGTGACCGAGTGCGCGACCAGATGCCGCCGCTCGGTACCCGTCAGCCAATGCTCGGTGTCTGTCCAGGCCGGATCCATATGGAGCATGCCCACGTCATGCAGCAACGCCGCCGCAGCCAGCAAAGCGCAGTCGTGCCCGCTCCAGCCATTCTTTTGTGCCAGGTACACGGCCACCAGCATCATCTGGATGCTGTGCGCGAACAGGCCGGGACGCTGCTCGCGCATGACCGTGAGCTTGAAGGCCAGCTGCGGCGGCAGCACGATCTGGCGCACCGGCGCCAGCAGGCGCTGCGCCCCGTCCAGCGCCCGTGCCATGCGGCGCATCAGCTCCATGGTTTCGATCTGGTCCATGGCACGGGCCCCGATCTCCTGCACGTCCACGCAACCATCCACGCTCAGATATTTTTCGACAGGATCGCGCAGCTTGTGCTCCACCAGACGCGCATAAACACGGCTGTCGATGCGAGCCCCCTTGTCCAGCAGCTTGACGCCCTTGTCGGTATAGATGGCCTGGACTGCCACCACGCGACGGCGGTCCGCCATATCGGTCACGGCACGCAGGAAGTGCACGCCGTCCTCGTGCCATGCCTGCTGCGCCAGCAGCCCTGCCCGGCTGTCGCTCATAGAAAAGCTCCCTTGCCCCTGATCGCTGCAATATACGCGCTTCGCCTCCGATCACAGCGCCCGCAGCTGCTGCCTCTTGACCGGGAGCAAGCTCGAAGGCGGCTTCCGGGCGCAACGGCCGGTCAGGCTCCCGTGATGCGGCGCACGGCAGAAAAGTACCAGCCGTCGGGCAGACAGCGCAGAAGCCGCATCCAGCGCGTGAAGCGCCGCGGAAAGTTCATTTCGAAATGGCCCTGGGCCCAGCCCTGCAGCATGTGCCGCGCGGCTTCTTCGGGAGTGATGAGCGCAGGCATGCGAAAGCGGTTCTGCGCCGTCAGCGGCGTCTCGACGAAGCCCGGGTTCACGATGGAAACACCCACCCCCCGCGGATGCAGGTCGAGATACAGGTTCTCGGCCAGATTGTTGAGCGCGGCCTTGGTGGGACCGTAGGCCAGCGACATCGGCAGCCCCCGGTAACCGGCCACACTGCCCACCAGGGCCAGGTGGCCGTGGCCGGCCTCCAGCAGCATCGGAAGCACGGCATCCAGCAACTGCAGGGCACCGACATAGTTGACCGCCAGATGATGCTGCATTTCGGCAAGGTCGAACTCGGTGGCGCGCAGGGGCCGGTAAAGGCCCGCGCAATACAAGACCAGATCCGGCGCTCTTCCTGCATGGGCCTGCACGGCCCGGGCGGCCTCCGCCACGGTTTCGGGCCGGGTCACATCCAGCGGCAAGGCCACGCATCCGGGATGGCCTGCGGCGAATGCCTGCAGTGCAGCGGCATCCCTGGCCGATACGATCACACGGGCGCCCTCGGCATGAAGGGCCTCGGCAGTGGCCTTCCCTATGCCTGAAGAGGCACCGACAATCCAGGCGCATTTCCCCTGCCAGCGGGCCATCGGCGGATTGAGCCTGGCGTTCAGCAGCGACATGGCGGCTACTCCCTGGTGAAGGACAGCGTCACGTCCCCCAGATGGATGCCGAACTTGCTCATTGCCGCGCGGTTGAGCATGGTGCGCCCATCCATCAAGTACATCCAGTCATCCATGCTGACGTTCCAGACCTTTCCGTTCACCGGCAGGGCCAGCACATAGTTCCAATGGAAGGCATTGCCGGCACTCTGGCCGCGCGCCTCTCCCACCACATCGTCGGCACGCCCGGTGTAGCGGCCTTCGCCCAGGTACTTCAGATGCCAGATGCGCTGCTGAGTGCTGCCGTCGCTGTAGACAAAATGCTCGTCGAGCGTGCCTTCGTTGCCGCTCCAGCGGCCCGTCATGCGCACGGTGAAGCGCTTCACCACTTTTCCGGAGCGGTCCGTGAACACTCCATGCGCCACCAGCGGTCCATTGAAGTACTGGCGCAGATCCAGTTCGGGGCGCTCCCGAGCATATTCCTGGACCGACGGGCCCGCGCAGCCGGCCAGCATTCCCATGAGCGCCAGCCACACCCCGGCACGCCGCAAGGGCAGGAAAGAACGAGTGCTTACCATGGACTTCATATCAACCTCCAGGACATGTGCAGGCGCTCGGCACGCCAGAGGCACGCCGCAGCCATCAGTTTGAGCAGGCAGGGCAGGCCTGCGTAGGCCCATGCCAGTGCCTGCAAGCCGGCAGGATCGGTTGTGCCGCTGCGATAGCCCGCAGCGGAAAGAAGCGGCAGGCCCAACCCGGCCGCCAACGCCAGATTGAGCTTGGCGGCGCAGGCCCACCAGCCCAGATAACGGCCTTCACCCGAACCGCCCTGCCCCGACTCGTGGATCACTCCGGTCAGCAAAGCGCCGGGAAGCGCCAGATCCGCTCCCAGGGCCAGTCCGCTGACAAGGCAGATGGCGGCGAAAGCCCCGCCATCGCCCGCCCCGAGCCAGGGCGTGAAGCAAAAGGCGATGACGCTCGCCAGCATGCCTGCACGCCAGCTGGGTGCCAGGCCCCAGCGGGAGACTGCCGTGACCCACAGCGGCAGACCTGCAGCGGCGGCGCCGAAATAGCACAGCAGAAACAGCGGCTGCAATTCCTGTGCGTGCAACCGGTCCGCCACGAAGAACGGCAAGAGGGTGGCGGGTATGGCAGCGGCTACGCCATTGAGCATGAAGACCGACAGCAGGCGGCGGAAACCTGCATCTGCCCAGGGTGCCGGCCGCGCGCTGGCTCCGCGCGGCTGCCCGGTGAATGCCGGTGCTGCAGCGGGTCCACGCAGGCGATGCAGTCCTGCAAGGCCCAGGGCAAGCCCTGCCGCGAGCACACTGCTGGTTGCATCATGGCCCAGCCATGCAGGCAGCACGCTGGCCAGCACCACGCCGGCAAGGGTGGCGCCTTCCCGCCAGGCCGTCACCCGCGTGCGCCATGCAGGATCGCCCCCCCCAGCGCGTGCCCCAGGCCTGGTGCAAGATGCCCACGGCGCTGTAGGCCAGCGTGCATACCAGCAGGCTGGCAGAAAGCCAGCCCAGCAACCGGCCGGGACCTCCGGCGGGCGGGTGCCACAGCGCGGCGAAACCCAAGGCCATGAGCACGCTGCCCAGCGCCGCCGCGAACCAGGCCGGGCCCGATCCGCGATGCAGAAGGCGATCGGCCATGCGCCCCAGGGCGGGATCCAGCACGGCATCGAGCGCGCGGGTGGCGAGCAGCACGGCACCGAGGCCAGCCAGCGGTGCCCCTGCCACCGCGGCGTAGTGATGGGGCAAGGTGACGTACAAAGGCAGCGACACAAAGGCCAGCGGCGCCGCCAGGCCGCCATAGGCCAGTCCCGTGCGCCAGGACAGTGGTGTCGGGCGGGGGTGCGACGGCGCGTTCATGGGGCGCGGATCCGATCAGCCCTGGCCGAGCAAGGCAGCGCGCAGCGCCGGCGCGGACGTCTGCTCGGAGAGCCAGATGCCGAAAAACAGGCGCGCATATTCCGCATCCCGTATCCGCCCGGTTTCACGGCCGTTATGGAAAAAGCCCACGCCTCCCGCTCCATCGCTGAGGCCCAGCAGGCGATCCTGCGCAGCCACATCGGGAAAGGCCTTCTTCATCAAGAGCAGCCACTGGCGTGCCTGTTGATCGGAAAAGCCGCCCACACGCCGCATCTCGGCGACCGAACGCTCGGCGATCGCCTCGCCCTCCAGCTTGCGGTCGTAGATCAGTTCCAGGGCGAACGGCTGGCGCGCATAGTCCGCTGGCTCGAAGCCAGGCGGCGCCCAAAGGCGGGCTTCATACACGCGCAGTCCAAAGAAGCGCAATACGCCGCTGCCGACAAGGCGGGCCGAGGGCAAGGCAGAGCGCAGCTCTGGCGGGAGGGCAGGCACAGCGGCCGGAAGATCGTGGGTCATTGCAGCAAGAATAGGAGCAAGAAAGCTGGCGCTCCAGACCAGGGCTTGGCGGCGCCGAACGTCAATCATGGCCGGGCCTGCGCAAGGTGAACTGGACGACATCGGTGTTGCCCATGTCGAACGCGGCTTCGCAATAGGCCAGGTAGAACCTCCATATGCGGATGAAGCGCTCGTCGAAACCCTGGCCTCGTACGGCGTCGAGGTTCTCCTCGAAGGAGCTGCGCCAGCGCCTGAGGGTCTCGGCATAGTCCTTGCCGAAGCCCATCCTGTTCTCCACGATCAGGCCTGCGTTCAGCGCCTCCCTCTCGAAAGCAGGAATGCTGGGCAGCAGCCCTCCCGGGAAGATGTACTGCTGGATGAAATCGGTGGAGCGCAGGTAGCGCGCAAACAGGTCCTCGCGCAGCGTGATGGTTTGCAGGCAGGCATGGCCCCCGGGCTTGAGGCAGTCGCGCAGCGTCTGGAAATAGCTGCGCCAATATTCATGTCCCACGGCCTCGAACATCTCGATGGAAACAATCGCATCAAAGGGCCGTTCGGCATGCCGGGCGGCCAGATCCCGGTAGTCCTGGTAATGCAGCTCGACCTGCCCCTGCAGACCGGCCTGCGCGATGCGCTGCACGCCCCACTGCAGCTGCTCGCGCGACAGCGTCACGCCGGTGACGTGGGCGCCGAACTCGGTGGCCGCAGTCTGCGCGAGAGCCCCCCAGCCGCAACCGATTTCCAGCAGGCGCTGGCCGGGCTGGAGTCCCGCCTCGCGCAGCGCGCGCCTCATCTTGGCCTGTTGCGCCTGCTGCAGGTCGGCTTGCTCCAAGGCCTCGCCGTCGAGCCCCCCGAACCAGGCGGCGCTGTAGCTCATGCTCGGATCCAGCCAGAGCCGGTAGAAGTCATTGCCCAGGTCATAGTGGGCATGGATGTTGCGGGCGCTGCCCGCCCGCGTGTTGCGATGCAGCAGGTGACGCAGCCTGAAGCCCATTCTTCCCCACCAGCTGCCATATACCAGCTGCTCCATATGGTCGCGATTGCCGATGCACAGCCGAAGCAGCGCGCTGAGGTCCGGGCTGTCCCATTCCCCTTCTATGTAGCCCTCGGCCAGCCCGATATCGCCGGAACGCAGGATGCGCTCCAGGGCATTCCATTGCTGGATGGTGCAGCGCGCATCGGCTTCCGCGGGGTTCTTCCCCGGAAAATGCAGCACTCCCCCCCTGCGGCAGCTGCACGTCCAGGTGGCCGCATGGCAGGCGCTCCAGCAGTTTCATGACGCGGCGCGCGCTGCGAGGCATGGAGCGCGGCGCAGCGGAGGACGGACTCAATACGGGGGCAGTGGTCGTGTTCATCGTGTGACGAAGCGCTTGGGCTCGGAAGGTTTACGGTGGAAAGGCAGGCGCTTGGCCCAGAGGCGAAGCGCCTGCCAGTGAATGCGGAAGATGACCCCCAGCGTCATCAGCGGCATGCCGAAGAAAGCGCGGCGCACATGGGAAATGCTCAATGGCTGCAGCGCGCCTTCCACGCCGGTGCACAGCAGCGGGCCCGCCTCGTCATGGAGATCCACCCGCACCACGGTGCGGTCTTCGCTGCGCTCGAAACGGAAGCGGTACTCTCCTCGCACCTCGCAGAACGGCGATACATGGAACTGCTTGCTTGCCGCCTGCTCGCGCCCCCAGGCGAGGTCAGGCCCCGCAAGAAGATAGGCATGCCGCTCGCCGAACGTGTTGTTGACTTCGGCCAGGACCGCCGCCAGCGAACCGTCGGCCTTGTGCGCATACCAGAAACTTACCGGCTTGAATGCATAACCCAGCACACGCGGAAAGGTATGCAGCCAGATCTCGCCATCGGCACCGTCAATGCCTTCTTCCCGGAGCAGCTGCTCGAACCAGGCCAGGCAATCGTTGCCGCCATCGCCGTGATCGCAATCATGAAAGCTTATCCAGCCGGGCCGGTTGCGGTGCAGCAAGGCATCGGGATGCGCGCGCAGGCTGCGCATGGGCAGCAGCAGAAAATATCCCGGGTAACGGAATGCATGCGTCACCGGCCGCAGCCGACGATGCCAGACATGGCCGAACCCGATCAGCGGACGCAAGTTCATACGGCCTCCGCCACGGCGGCACGGGAAGTTGCGGAGGCGCTGCGAGCGAGCGAATCCGACACGGCTTCGGCGGCCCTGAGACCCGAGCGCAGGCCGTCCTCGTGGAAGCCATAGCCGCACCAAGCGCCGCAGAACCAGGTGCGAAGATGTCCCTGCAATTCGCCCACCCTTGCCTGGGCCGCAATCGCGGCCTGGTCGAAGACGGGGTGGCTGTACTGGATGCGCGCATGGACCTTGTCTTCCGCGATCGCACGCGCAGGATTGAGCGACACCAGCACCGGCTGCTGCCACGGCAGGGGCTGCAGCCGGTTGATCAGGTAATGAAGGCAGACTCCGGCTTCCTCATCCGAGGAGGAAGCGGCTCTCTCATAGTTCCAGGCGGCCCACGCCGAGGTGCGCTGCGGCAGCACGCCCTTGTCGGTATGCAGCACCGCCTCGTTGGGTTGATAGCGGATGCTTCCGAGCACCGCGCGCTCCTGCGGGGTCGCATCCTCGCCAAGCAGCCGCAATGCCTGGTCGCTATGGCAGGCCAGCACGACGGCGTCAAACCACTCCGCCCCATGGGCCAGCTGCACCAGGACGCCATGCCTTTCCCGCCGGATGCCCAGCACCGGGGAGTTCAGCCTGGCTTCGTGGCGGGCATCGTGCTGCAGCCGCGCAACCATGCGCCGCACATATTGCCGCGAGCCTCCGCGCACCGTGTACCACTGAGGCTGGCGCGTGATCTGGAGGAGGCCATGGTTGTGGCAAAAGCGGATCAGCGTGGCGACAGGAAAACGCAGCATCTGGTCCGTGGGACAGGACCAGATGCTGCCGATCATCGGCAACAGATAGTCGCTGCGAAAGGCCTTTCCGAAGCCGTGCCGGTCCAGGAAATCGGCGATGGAAGCCGTGAGCTGCGCCTCGGTTTGCCGCCGGGCGATGTCCGTTGCAAGCCGGTTGAAGCGCAGGATCTCTCGCAGCATGCCCAGAAAGCGGGGCCTGAGCAGATTCCGCCGCTGCGCAAAGACGCCTGCCAGAGAGCCGCCACTCCATTCAAGTCCCCTGCGGCCGTCGGCCTGGGGCACCTGGACGGAAAACGACATCTCGGAAGCCGCGGTCTCCACCTTCAGTTCATCGAGCAGTCGCGTCAGCAGCGGATAGGTCCGGTGATTGAATACCAGGAACCCCGTATCGACTGCATGGCCGACGCCATCGAGATGAAGGTCCACCGTATTCGCGTGGCCTCCGAAATGGCTGCCGCCTTCCAACAGGCACACGCTGAACGGCATCTGCCCGTCCGCCAGGCGCCATGCGGCCGCCAGACCGGAAACACCCGAACCAATGACAGCTATACGATGCATGAAAGCCCCTTGAAATAGTCGCCAGTCACCCGGATAGACCCAGAAGAACAAACAATGAACTAATGAGTTCACACTATAAACTACAAATATCAAAATTGCACTACAAAGTATCCGACCTGACCTCGCGCGTCATAAAATACGGCTCATGAATGCTCGCTCATCAATCAGGGAACAGATCCAGCGCGTGCGCGAAGAGGCCATCGTGGCCGCCGTCAACCGGCTTCTGGCCACCAAGGGCTACGATGCGATGACGGTGGACGAGGTGGCTGCGGAGGCCGGCATGGCCAAGGCCAGCCTGTACAAGCTGTTCACCTCCAAGGAAGAGCTGGCAGGCGCCGCGATGGTCGGAGTGCTGGACCGTGCACTGGGCTTTGTGGACGGCTTGCGCAGCGCGGCCGAGCAGGCCGCCGAAGCAGGCCAGCCCGTCCGGGCGCTGGACCAGCTCAAGGCCGTCACCCGATGGGCCATGCAGACCCAGCTGGAGGGAGAGATGCCCTCCCTTCCCGCCCAGAATTCCAGCCTCAGCGCCTCGCTGCAATCCAACGACGAGTACATGGATCGCCTCATAGCCCTGAGCAACCGGCTCAGCACCTGGATCACGGAAGCCCAGACAGGCGGTCAGCTGCAGATGCAGCTACCGGTGGAGCTGGTGCTTTACACGCTGTTCGCGCGCGCCTGCGATCCCGTCGTGGGCTTGCTCAAGGAATCAGGCCAGTACACGCATGAACAGATCATCGAATGGGTGACCAGCACTACCTTCGATGGTTTGGCCACCTCAAGTGCCGCCCCCTCTTTGCCCTAGGTCCCAACGGCTTTCGGCATGCCGCGGCGGCCGGACCGGGAGAACGCCGTTGCGCCCTCCGTGCCCATCCTCAGGATGGCGAACCCTGCGCATGCCCAGTCTTTGAGGAGCTGAATGCCGTACGGCGCAGCCAGCGCATCAAGGCGCCAAGCAGCGGCAACTTCTCGTACAGCTCTTCTGCGGCATCCCAGTAATCGCGATGATGTGCCACACGGCCCTGGGCGTCGAAACGCAGGGACGAGGCACCGCGGATGCACTGTTCGACTTCAGGCCGCCAGCGCCGCAACCGGAAGCGAAATTCCCATTCCAGGAAGGCCCTGTCGTCCTGCACCAGCTTCTGCGTGACGACAAAGCGCGGATCCTGCAGCGAAGCAAACATGTGCTCGAAGATGCGCGTGATCGCGGGCACCCCGCGCACTTCATTGAAGGGATCCTTGAAGTAGGCATCGGGCGCATAGTAGGCACCCAGCCCGGCCAGATGCTCCGGTGCCAGTTCCTCGTACAGCCGGACCAGCCTGTGCACGGCAGAATCGACATCACGGCAAGTCAGGGACAAATCGACAGTCATGGGAGCGCGGTCTGGTGATTTTTTGCGTTGGCGGGAAGACGCAAGCATAGGGCAACATCGCCGTGCGTCCGTTTTCCTGCAGGCACGGCAGGTGCGGGAAATCCGTCGGCGGCGGGGCCTCCACCTCACCGTTACCCCAGGCCTGCGACAGACACAGCCCAGGCATGAAGGGCAATAAAAAACGCAGCCCGGGGCTGCGTTTTTGCGTCCGACAGGAGGCCGGATTCAGCGGATCAGCTCCACGCCCGTCTTGGACTGGATTTCCTCGAAGCTCACATCGGGTGCCAGCTCCACCAGCTTCAGTCCCTCGGGAGTCACGTCCATCACGCCCAGATCGGTGATGATGCGGTCCACCACGCCCACGCCGGTCAGCGGCAGCGTGCAGGCGGGCAGGATCTTCAGGTCGGTCGTGCCGTCCTTCTTGCGGGCCACATGCTCCATCAGCACGATAACGCGCTTGACGCCGGCCACCAGGTCCATGGCGCCGCCCATGCCCTTGACCATCTTGCCCGGAATCATCCAGTTGGCCAGGTCGCCCTTCTCGGACACCTGCATGGCCCCCAGGATGGACAGGTTGATCTTGCCGCCGCGGATCATCGCGAACGACTGGTCCGAGCCGAAGATGGACGAGCCCGGCAGCGTGGTCACGGTCTGCTTGCCGGCGTTGATCAGGTCGGCATCGACCTGGTCTTCGGTGGGGAACGGGCCGATGCCCAGCATGCCGTTCTCGGATTGCAGCCACACTTCCTTGTCGCCCGTGTGGTTGGCCACCAGCGTGGGAATGCCGATGCCCAGGTTCACGTAGAAGCCGTCTTCCAGTTCTTGCGCCGCGCGCGCGGCCATTTGGTCTTGCGTCCAGGGCATGGTTCAGGCTCCTTTTTTCTCGGTCAACGTGCGCTTCTCGATGCGCTTTTCAGGATGGGGGTTGTGCACGATGCGGTGCACATAGATGCCGGGCAGATGGATGTCGTCGGGCGCGATCTCGCCGACCTCGACGATCTCCTCCACCTCCACGATGCAGACCTTGCCGGCCGTGGCCGCGGCGGGGTTGAAGTTGCGCGCCGTCAGGCGGAACTGCAGGTTGCCGCTCTTGTCGGCGCGGTGCGCCTTGACCAGGGACACATCGGGCACCAGCGAACGCTCCATCACATAGGTCTCGCCGTCGAACTCGCGCAGCTCCTTGCCTTCGGCCACGATGGTGCCCACGCCGGTCTTGGTGAAGAAGGCCGGGATGCCGGCGCCGCCGGCACGCAGCTTCTCGGCCAGCGTGCCCTGGGGCGTGAATTCCAGCTCCAGCTCGCCTGCCAGGTACTGGCGCTCGAACTCCTTGTTCTCGCCCACATAGGAGGAGATCATCTTCCTGATCTGGCGGGTCTCCAGCAGCTTGCCCAGGCCGAAGCCGTCCACGCCGGCATTGTTGGAAGCCACCGTGAGATTCTTCACGCCGCTGGCCACCAGTGCATCGATCAGGGCCTCGGGGATGCCGCAGAGGCCGAAACCACCCACAGCCAGCAATTGCCCGTCAGCCACGACGCCCTGCAGCGCCGCTTGTGCGGATGGATAGAGCTTTTTCACACATGTCTCCTTCTTGAATCGGATGCGCTACGATACTACGTACTTGAGTAAGTAGTTTTTCGTAAAGAGCAGCACCATGGCGGTTGATTATCGGTTGGCGTTCGAAGCAGCCCCAGTGGGCCTGGTGATCTCGCGCAACCGCACCATGATCGACTGCAACCTGCAATTGTGCGAGATGTTTGCGGCCTCGCGCGAACTGCTGATCGGCCAGTCCTTCCAGGTGCTCTACCCCAGCGCCGACGAATACGAACGCCTGGGCGCGCGCATCGCGCCCATCCTCAACGCCAAGGGCTTTTATTCGGACAACCGCATCATGAAGCGCGCCAACGGCGAAACCTTCTGGTGCCATGTCTCGGGGCGCACGCTGGACCGCAACAATCCCCATGCCTCGGGCATCTGGAGCTTCGAGGACCTCTCGGCCCAGCGCCCCGTCAAGGCTGAACTCACGGGCCGCGAGCGCGAGGTCGCGGCCCGCCTGCTCGAAGGCCTGACTTCCAAGGAAATCGGCAAGGCCCTGGCCATCAGCCACCGCACAGTGGAGATATACCGCGCGCGGCTGATGCGCAAGTACGGCGCTTCCACCGCAGCCGATCTGGTGCACAAGCTGGTGGCCGGCTGAAGACGGCCCCGCCCCTCCCTGCCCGCGCGGCGCTCCATGCATGCATTGCTCTTGCGCTGCATCACGGATCGGACCGATATTTATCGCTATGGTGAACTTGGATTTTTTCAATCGAAAACACCTTGTCTCATTGATAGCTTAAAAACATAATGAATTCAATTTAATAGTTAACAGCTATTAAATATTCATTGCGTTGCCGCTACCAGCAGGTATCCATCGCTTGTCCCCCGAAACGACTCGTTGAAACGGAGATCCCATGACGACCGAATCCAAGTGCCCCTTCCACAGTGCCCAGCAGGCCCACAGCGCCACCGCCGCTGCCGGCCACGGCACCACGAACAAGGACTGGTGGCCCAACCAGCTGCGCGTGGACCTGCTGAACCAGCACAGCAGCAAGAGCAACCCGCTCGATGCCGGCTTCAACTACGCCGAGGAATTCAAGAAGCTCGACTACGAGGGCCTCAAGCGCGACCTGCGGGCGCTGATGACCGATTCGCAGGATTGGTGGCCGGCCGACTTCGGCCACTACGGCCCGCAGTTCATCCGCATGGCCTGGCATGCCGCCGGCACCTACCGCGTGCAGGACGGGCGCGGCGGCGCTGGCCGCGGCCAGCAGCGCTTCGCGCCGCTCAACTCCTGGCCGGACAACGTCAACATCGACAAGTCGCGCCGTCTGCTGTGGCCCATCAAGCAGAAATACGGCAACAAGATCTCCTGGGGCGACCTGATGATTCTGTGCGGCAACGTGGCGCTGGAGACCATGGGTTTCCGCACCTTCGGCTTTGCCGGCGGCCGCGAGGACACCTGGGAACCCGACCTCGACGTCTACTGGGGCGCCGAGAAGGAATGGCTGGCCACCAGCGACAAGCCCAATAGCCGATACAGCGGCGAGCGCGACCTGGAGAACCCGCTGGCCGCCGTGCAGATGGGCCTGATCTACGTGAACCCCGAAGGCCCGGACGGCAATGGCGACCCCGTCTCCGCGGCCCGCGACATCCGCGACACCTTCGCCCGCATGGCCATGGACGACGAGGAAACCGTGGCCCTGATCGCCGGCGGCCACACCTTCGGCAAGACCCACGGCGCGGGCCCGGCCTCGCATGTGGGCGCGGAGCCCGAAGCCGCAGGCCTGGAAGCCCAAGGCCTGGGCTGGGCCAGCAGCTTCGGCACCGGTTCCGGCCGCGACGCCATCACCTCGGGGCTGGAAGTGACCTGGACCCAGACGCCCGCACAGTGGAGCAACTTCTTCTTCGAGAACCTGTTCAAGTACGAATGGGTGCAGGAAAGGAGTCCTGCCGGTGCCATCCAGTGGGTGGCCAAGGATGCGCCCGACGTCATACCCGACGCGCATGGCGGCCCCAACAAGAAGCCCACCATGCTGACCACCGACCTGTCGCTGCGCATGGACCCGGCCTACGAGAAGATCTCGCGCCGCTTCCTGGAGAATCCCCAGGCCTTTGCCGAAGCCTTTGCGCGCGCCTGGTTCAAGCTCACCCACCGCGACATGGGCCCGCGTTCGCGCTACCTTGGCCCCGAGGTGCCGAAGGAAGAACTGATCTGGCAGGACCCGATTCCCGCCGTCCGGCATCCGCTGGTCAACGACGCCGACGTGGCCGCTCTCAAGGCCAGGGTGCTGGCCTCGGGTCTCACGGTCTCCGAGCTCGTGGGCACGGCCTGGGCCTCGGCCTCCACCTTCCGCGGCTCCGACAAGCGCGGCGGCGCCAACGGCGCGCGCATCCGCCTGGCACCGCAAAAGGACTGGGAAGCCAACCAGCCCGAACAGCTGGCCCGCGTGCTGGCCGTGCTGGAAGGCATTCAGCGCGAATTCAACAAAGCCGCCGACGGCGACAAGCGCATCTCGCTGGCCGACATGATCGTGCTGGCCGGCAATGCAGGCGTGGAAAAGGCCGCAGCCGACGCCGGCGTCGCGGTCACCGTGCCCTTTGCCCCCGGCCGCGCCGATGCCAGCGACGAGCAGACCGACATCCACTCGTTTGCCGTGCTCGAGCCCAAGGCCGACGGCTTCCGCAACTACCAGCAGCGCCAGAACGCCGTGCCGGCCGAAGTTCAGCTGATCGACAAGGCCCAGCTGCTGACGCTGACCGCCCCCGAGATGACGGTGCTGATCGGCGGCCTGCGCGCCATCAACATCAACACCGGCGGCAGCCGGCACGGCGTGTTCACCGCCACCCCGGGCCGCCTGACCAACGACTTCTTCGTCAACCTGCTGGACATGGGCACGCAGTGGAAGGCGCTGGAAGACGGCACCTACGAAGGCGTGGACCGCAAGACCGGCGAAAAGAAATGGACCGGCACCCGTGCGGACCTGGTCTTCGGCTCCAATGCCGTCCTGCGCGCCCTGGCCGAGGTCTATGCCGAAGCCGGCTCCAGCCAGAAATTCGTCAAGGACTTCGTGGCTGCCTGGGTCAAGGTCATGGAGCTGGACCGGTTTGATCTGAAGAAGTGATAAAGGGCCGGCCGCAGCCTTGGGCGTCGGCTAGTTCCTGGAAATAAAAAACGCCCGCAGGGGCGTTTTTTATTGGCGGCTAGCGAGCCATTGTTATTGGCCCGACGTCTCCCCGGAGTTGAGTGGCAGGTGAGCTTGGAGTCCAATCCCATGCAATAGGAGATTGGACGTGAAAAAGAGATTTACAGAAGAACAGATCATTGGCTGTGTTGGCTTAGCAGAGCGAAGTCAACCGGTTTCGCTAGTCAAACCATGGAGCGATATTCCGCCCCATGCGCAGTGCGAGTTTTTTGAGCCGAGGTACATACCGGTTTAGCAGTTCTTCTTCAGCAACAGCAGACTTCGGAAAGATCAGGTTCAAGCCTCCAATTAGGCGACGCCCACACTTCAAGGGCACGGCCACTGCTCCGAAAGGTGCCTGTTGATCCCAATCACCCTCGCTAATGCCGTATCCCCGCTCTCGGGTGGTAGCTATCAGTTGCTTTATCGCATCCATGTCTCGCGCTAGAGCACCAATTGCGTCATCGCGCTGCGCAAGCAACATCAACAGGCCATCGCGCTCTTCCTTGGAGCAGGCAGCCAGGTAAGCTCGCCCTATGGCGGTGAAGAAGATCGGCAGTTTCTCGCCGATCATGCCTCGATGCTGGGACAGCCGGCTGAATCGATGGGTACTTTCGCGCACTACCATGAAGCCACCCTCGACCGTGCCCAGATCACATGGCCAAAGCAACTCTGGCACGGCTGAGCGCATCAGCGGCAATGCGACCTGCTCTACCCAGGCATCGTCTACCAGCCCTTCGCTGAGGCTGCGTACTGCGAAGGTCAGGTAGTACTGCCCATCTTTCTCCCCCTTGCGCACAAAGCCTTCTGCACGCAAGGTTTCCAGCAGGCGCTTTACGGTCGTTCGGTGTATGCCGCAAGTCTGTGCCAGCGCAGTGGTCGTGGCAATCCCCCCCCGGCGATCTGTTCATCGCCTGCAGAACGGCCAACCCTCGAGACAGGCTTCGCACGTCTTTGTAGTCACTCGGTAGAGCAGTACGTAGCAACGGGGAGTTCATCATGTGCTCCAGTGTTTGTGCACCATCCCAACAAAATCCGCGCAGTTGACGAAGGCATCCTGAAGCGGGCCATTGTATGAACTCTTTCCAGGCAGCAGACCTGCAGCACGCCCGCTCATGCTGGTGAACAGTTGCCAGCGATACCTATGGCGATTGCCCAGGTCTTGTCGATTCGCTCCGAAAAAGTGACGCGCCAGTCACGGACGAGACTTCACTCATCCAGCCGCTCAAGAGCGGGCTTTGTTTCGTCAAAGATCAAGACTGAAGGGTTTGCACCTAGCCCAATGTGCACCAGGTGCACGCTGTTTTCAGGACGTTCGAGTGTTTTGACAATCATCAAAACCGCAATAAACGCGCTCTCAAACACGGAGACATCGAATGCAAGCCACCCAAGAAAATCCAGCGACCCAAGAGGATGCTGATGTAGTGATCATTGGAGCAGGCCCTGTTGGCCTGACCCTGGCCAATACCCTTGGCCTTGCCGGAGTGCGCGTCATAGTCGCCGAGAAGTTGCCGCAGATCATTGACTACCCCCGCGCTATCGGCATTGATGACGAGTCGCTACGGACGCTTCAGACG
The DNA here is from genome assembly GCF_040187735.1 of Comamonas sp. w2-DMI. NCBI lineage: Bacteria > Pseudomonadati > Pseudomonadota > Betaproteobacteria > Burkholderiales > Comamonadaceae > Comamonas > Comamonas sp. w2-DMI. Next base: position 129,563 of record NZ_JBANEL010000016.1, read on the forward strand.
GCCGGTCTTTCCGAGCAGGTCCAGGCTCATATCACCCCTCATCACTGGATGCGTTTTTATACCGCCAGCGGCCAGTGCTTTGCGTCGATCGAGCCACGAACGGATGAATTTGGCTGGTCGCGCCGCAATGCTTTCATCCAGCCTCAGGTGGATGACATCCTCTACCGCGGCCTGCAACGGTTTGAGCACGTCCAGGTACTGCTGGGACAGGAGTTGCAGAGCTTTACCCAAGACGATACGGGAGTCGCGATCGTCATCAAGAACTCCGATGGTTTGGAGCGCACGCTGCGCGCCAAGTATCTGGTTGCAAGCGACGGCGGCAACAGCTTGGTCCGTCGCAAGCTGAATGTGCCCTTCGAGGGACGAACCAAGCCCAATCAGTGGATCGTGGTGGACGTACGCAATGACCCATTGGGTACTCCACATATCGACATGCATTGCGATCCTGAAAGGCCATATGTCTCTGCGGCACTTCCGCATGGCATTCGTCGCTTTGAATTCATGGTCATGCCCGGAGAGACAGAGGAGGAACTATCTAGGCCTGAGAACCTGGCCCAGCTCATGCGCAAGGTAGTTCCCGAACCGGACAAGGTCGACTACATCCGCAAACGCGTATATACCCACAACGCACGTCTGGCCGCTCAGTTCCGTATAGGCCGCATTCTTCTGGCAGGCGATGCCGCGCACATCATGCCGGTCTGGCAAGGCCAAGGCTACAACAGCGGCATGCGTGACGCCAGCAACCTGGCGTGGAAGCTGGCCCTGGTCGTCAAGGGCGAAGCCGGCAGCGGTCTGTTGGACAGTTACGAACAGGAACGTCGAGATCATGCACGCAGCATGATTCACCTTTCCGAAGTAGCCGGCGACATATTCGCTCCGGAAAGTCACTCCGCCGCCAAAGTTCGCGACACGGTCATGCTGGCACTCAACGCCGTACCTCCTGTTAAGCAGTACTTTGCGGAGATGCGCTTCAAACCCATGCCGCGCTACGAGCAAGGTGTCGTGCTGCACAATACGGCCACGAGCAATCAGGGAGCTAGAGCACCGTTTGCCGGATTGATTGACCGCTCGGGCAACACCCCGTTGAGTCGCCTGGTAGGCCTGATGGCCGAAAAAAAGGAATCCTTCATTGGCCGTCTGATTCATGGCCTGGAGGTCGCACCTGCTAGTCCCGTGGGGCGCATGTTCATCCAGCCTCGTGTGGCCACGGTGGATCGCCAGTCGAGGCTCCTCGACGACTTCATCGGCTTGAAGTTCTGCATTTTGGCCTGGGGTACTGACCCCACATATGGCATGGACGAGCAGGCTCTGTCCTTCTGGCAGAGGCTGGATGAATCGCACCGGGTTTTGAGGAGGCCGATTGGTTTAAGTTGACACCTCTGCCGAGGTGTCGCTGACGGCTAGTTGCCTCCAGTAGTTTGCCTCAGCTTCTGCCGGAGGGATGCCCCCAATCGGCGTGAGTAGTCGGACATGGTTGAACCAGTGCACCCACTGCAAGGTGGCCAGCTCCACGGATTCCCTGGTCTTCCAGGGGCCCCGGCGGTGAATCAGCTCGGCCTTGTACAGACCGTTGATGGTCTCGGCCAGCGCGTTGTCGTAGCTGTCACCCCGGCTGCCCACCGAGGGCTGTATGCCCGCCTGGTCCAACCGTTCGGTGTAGCGGATGCTGACGTATTGACTGCCCCTGTCGGAATGGTGCGTCAAGGCATGGGCTGCTGGCTGGCGGGCATACAGCGCCTGCTCCAGCGCATCCAGCACGAAGTCCGTTTGCATGCTGCGGCTGACCCGCCAGCCCACGATGCGCCGGGCGTACACATCCACCACGAAGGCCACGTACAGCCAGCCCTGCCAGGTGGAGACGTAGGTGAAGTCCGATACCCACAGCTCGTTGGGACGGCTGGCCTTGAAGTGCCGGTTGACGTGGTCCAGCGGGCACGGCGCTGATGTGTCAGGCGTGGTGGTACGTACCGCCCTGCCACGG
>NZ_JBANEL010000017.1:0-124839 GCF_040187735.1 Comamonas sp. w2-DMI
TTTTTTTAATGAACCGAAGAGTCAATCGCTTGATTCTTCTGACTCGCTGCAATCAGCGAAGCCTTGCATTGTAGCACAGTTTTTAGCGCTTGCAGAAAGAATTTTCAAACTTTCTTCAACCACCTGCGAAGTGCATCTCGCTCAGCGAAGCCTTGCATTGTACACGGAATTCAATCCACACACTCCACTCAGCATCACTTCGATCAGGCTGTTCGCGCAACCCTCTCAATAAAAAAGACACCCTTGCGGGTGTCTTTCAATCTGGCGGAAACGGATGATATCACCATTTCTAGAGCTTCGAACGCTTCAGGTAGTCAGGTGGCTTCGTCGCACGATAGACAGCACGCTTTATGGCCGAGTCAGATACCTCGTACTTCACGCCTAGCGCTTTGTAAGTTGTCTCCCCTCTCAGGTACTCAGCGACCACCAATGCTTCCTCTTCCGCCGTCAGCGATCTGACCCGGCCTGGAACGCGCCCCCTCTCTCTCGCAGCCAATTGGCCTGCAATCGACCTCTCCCGAATCATCGAACGCTCCAGCTGGGCCACCGCGCCAAGTATCTGGATCATGAACACGCCCATGCTGTTTGTCGTGTCGAGGGGTTCAGTCACGCTCTTGATGGTCGCCCCAACTTTCTCCAGGTGCCGCAAGATGTCGAGCAGATCAAACAAACTACGAGCAATGCGGTCGATCTTGTAGACGACGAGTGTGTCTCCCCGATTCAGGGAAGCCAGACAGCGCGCAAGCTCTTCACGACCGCGCCTCGAAGCACCGCTAGCCTTCTCCTGAAAAATCGTGTCACAGCCTATCCTGTGCAGCGCGTCCAGCTGCAGAGCCGTGTCCTGCTCTTGCGTGCTCACCCTTGCATAGCCAATCAACACTCCATTTCCTCCCTTGTTGCAATGGCTAGAACTCTATTAATTAACGCGCAAAGCAAGACACAGAAAACGCTTCAAGCTATACCTTTAATAGCATGAATAGCAGAATCTGAAATCTACAGAATCACTTGCTGACTAGCAGCCAAGGCGAAACTGACGATCCCGCGCTTTCCGCCGCTCTTCTCTCACAGCATCCAGCTCATCCATATTGCAGGCCTTGACTCTGCACTCCCGGTCAGCCCAACGCACCACACCTTCCAAAGCCTGACATTCACCGGCATTGGATTTCTGCGTCAAAGCCCGTGGAGCAACCGGAACAATCTGCTCTGCAGCAATGGCCTGCGCTTTGTCGCGCTGCGCCCTTGCGATTGCCACCTGCTGATCCCAAGACACATCTGCCGGCACCCTGGCGATACGGTCAATAGTGCGGCCGCGCAAAGAGCATGGCGTGCTTTCCCAATAGAGTTGGTCGTGGATGTCCTTGCAGAGGTAGATTTCGCGCGATGCAGAGGCCGATGGATCGGTCAGGACCGACGCGATGCTGATGGCCTTGCCGCCTTCACCACATGGCTGCTGGCTGTAGGTATTGCCGCAGCGGTAGACCTGGCCGTCTCGAGGTATTGGACGCGGCGCGGGAGGCACATAAGCATTGCGCGCCACCGGCGCCTGAGGCACTGGCCCCGGTATTTCCGGCCGCGCCCGAACCGGCTCAGGCACAGCCTGTCGAGCTTCCCAGTGCCTGTAAGCCTCATAGCCAATCCACACCAGCACACCGAACATAACCAGCTTCAGCCAGAAGCCGAAGCCATCATCGTCCCAACTTGATCTGTGCCCCATAGTCCTCTCCTGTCTTGCATCATAGGACAGAGAGTTTGTCTATCAGGACGCGAAGCGACCGCCCTGCAAATGCAGAGACTGCGCAACGCGAACGAGTGGAAGTGATCTGCGAGAGGTGCCGCGAGCGCAGCGACTGGTGGGCTGGGTACTGCCTGGTCAACCGTTGACATCAGGGGCGCAGCCCCCGATACCCCCTCAGGGCTTATCCATGAGAATCGAACGCACCTGGGCATTGCGCCTTGCCAGGGCCTCCAGATAGCCGTATGCCTGCTGCTGCTGCTCCTGGCGCACCTGGGCTACCTCGTTAGGCATGGGGCCCTGGGCGCGGTATGAGGCGCGGCCATCACTGCGAGCGCCGGTAGCCGTGTCGATGACCAAGGGGCGATCCTGGCCGCCGGTGTTGAGGTATGGAGCATCGCACGTGACCGGGCGCACGGTGCCTTCAAACTTGACCGTGACCATGCACGTGGCGAGGCGCTTGACGGTGTAGCCGGCGTCCTGCAGGTCGTCGCTGCTGATCTCAAACATGCGGCGCGCGCCGTCAGAGACCACGAACATGACCAGGCTCTTTCCCTTTTTCGAGAGGTCGCCAACGACGTGCAGCTGCTTGCCGAACAGCGGGTCTTTGACCTGCGCCGCGGCGTCGGCCTGGCCGGAGCTTGATGCAGACGCGGGAGACTTGTCCGCCGCCTGGTCGGACTGGGCCGGTGCTGCAGCTGCAGGAGCTGGAGCAGGTGCGGAAACAGGCGCGACCGTGGCCACAGAAGCACCAGGCGCTGGCCCCATGACGCGCGGCTGCACGGGCGGCGATGGCACGACCTTTTTGCGGCCCCAAACGTCGCGGTCCGCTTTTGGCCAGAAAGCCCACAAGAGCACGACCAGCGACAGGGCCAGCCAGGCCCATTTGAAGCGGTTGAACTTGACGATCAGAGGGCTGACGTCGGTAACGCCCGACTCGGCAGATCCGCTGCTTTGCGTGTTGCTGCGGTACAGGCCAAAGTACTGCTTCTTGTACTCGCGCTCGTCGGTCTGGATGACCGCGCCACGGTAGCCGGCGTGCACCTTGCGGATGTAGCTGCCCTTATTGCCCAGGATGTCGGCCTTGCGGCATTTGATGAGCGTTGCGATGAGCTGCGCAATGGGCTGATTGATGTCGCGAAAGCTCTGCGTCATCAGCAGCACCTCTGCGTTGAAGTGCCGATGGAGCTTGAACCACTGCACGACGCTTTCCGGCGTCCCCAACTTGGGGAAGCAGACGTGGCACTCATCCACCACGAACAGCGGCCCTTCGCCCTTGGCACCGCGCCAGGTGCTATAGAAGTCCCAGACTGTGCCGAACGCGAAAACGTTCTCAGGCTGGGGCTCAGGCTCCCTGCCGTCCGTCCAGAGCTGGAAGGCATCCTGCTCGGCGATGTTCGCGGCGTTCCAGTCGCCGATGCGCGGCGCGGGCCTTGTGCGGACTTCGACCAGATCGCGGTAGCTGGGATCGATGGCAGCCAGCTGGTCGATGTTGAGTGGCAGATTCGTGATGACCTTGCGGCCAGACTTGAGCGCGGGCAGCACGTGGTAGGCCACGGCTTCATAGCTTTTCCCCGAGCCGGGGATGCCTTCCAGGCCATTGATCATGAGCCAAGCCTCGTGAACGGGATGAGCTGCAGGACCAGGCGGATGCCGATGGCCGTAACGATGATGCCAATGGCCGTCCCCGTACCGATGAGCCCCATGATGTTGGAGATTTCCTGCGGAAACTGAATCTGCTCCGCGAAGCCCTCCAGCGACTTGACGTCGACCGCATCAAGCGCCGCCTTGATGATGTCAAACAGCTTATCGATGATCCAGCAGACCGCATCAGTAAACATGTCCCAGCCCGCCTTGATGACAGCCTTGACCAGGTCAACGATCCACTTATAGCCAGAGTCGAGAACGTCCCGAATCCATTTGAACTGATCGGTCAGAAAAGACGTGATCCAGGTGAAGAAGGCATCAATGCGCCCCTTGAGCCAATCGAACATTTCAGCCTCCAAAAATGAGACGACGTGCGGTTATCAGCGCAGTGAGAATGACGATGGCCTTGAGCACATCCCAGAGCCATTGCGGCGGCGATATGTCATGCACGCCCAGGCTGCCCAACGGGCCAAAATCGAAGTCCACAACCCACTGCGGAGGTGTTCCACCGCCCGGCACCTGCGGAAAGAGCTTCAGCGCGAGCGAGCCGAGGCCCGAACTTTTGAGCGTGGCGCTCTTGTCGTTCCAGAGCTTTACAGGGCCGTCCGGATACTTCGGCTGGTAGAGCTGACCGATCTCACCACCCGCCCCCGTCCCGGGAAAGCCGACTTTGCCAGGGCCACCGCCGCCCGTATCGCTGCAGTTTGAAATATTGCAACCGCCGCTACCAGTGCCGTTACCGTTGCCGCCATTGGTGTTGTCTTTACCCGGCATCGGATTCGCATTGACGGCAGCACAGACCATGCTGCCCGGATTCTTGGCGCAGTAGTCATGCTGGCTCACCTTATCGGTCGTGGTCGTCGTGCCAGTGACGTTGCCCGCAGCATCCTTGGTGGTCTTTGTCGTCGTGGACTCGCATATGCCGTTCGAGCAAGTCGTAGTGGTCTTGCCTTCGGTCTTTGTGCCATCGCTGTTAGTCGTCGTACCCGTCCAGTCGACGCCGGTAGCGCTAGACGCAGGGATGCAGGCCTCTTTGCCATTGACGGTACCAACATAGCCAGCGCAGCGCTCATCAACAGGCCTTGCGGGAGGCTCATTTGGCTTGTCAGGATCAGCAGGGTTAACAGGACCAATGCTGTCATCACCCATGACAAGACCGCAGGTGCCGCCGCTGTACTTCCCCTCTCCCTGCCACCAAGTCTTGCCCTGATCGTCTTTCAGCGCAACATCCACGCCCGAAGGCAGCAATGTGCATCCCGTATTGCAACCGGGATACTTGGGCTGATCCCAGTAAAAGTCATCGGGTGGCGGAATGCAGTACGCGTCCAGGCCACCCGAAGCGGACGCATAGTTACGACGCCCGCCTTTCTTGGCTGCACATGTTGCTGCAACATCCTTGCATTTATCTTCTGCAACACACTGCCCCTTAACTTTGTCAAAGGTTTGACCGGATGGACAAACTGGACATGGCATCAACAAATAAGTCACATAAAACTGGATTACTTCGATCGTTGACCCATTACCTTGCTTCGACGGTCCATAACAAATGATCTGCGACCCGCTTATTTCCGCGCGTGTGACAGTTACACCGTAACCAATTGCAGACCGCTGACAAATTGCAGACTCGCCATAGACATACTCGGAGCCATACTGCTTTGCGACTGTGCGGCATTGATCTTCTGCAAATGCAACACCCCAAAGCAGTGCTGAGATGCAAAGCGCAAAACGTAGGAGCCAATTCATACAGCACCTCACATCCGCGCGAGCTGGAAAAAGCAAAGCGCCCCGATCGCGCCGATCAGCGCAAAAGCAGCGTGAACGACGACGACCAGGGCGACTACGAGCATGGCCGGGCCTTAGATCTTGGCAATGATGCGCTTGACGATGGCGGGGCCCTTCATGACCAGAGCGATGCCCACGATGATCACGGCCAGGGCAGTGATCTTTGCGGCGATGCCAGACAGGTCCACTTCATCGAAAAGGCTGTCGATGCCAGTACCGGCCGCATGAGCCGATGCAAAAGCCAAGGCACCCACCGTACCGGCAACGACCTTGGCACCGTACTGACGAGCGATAGCGCGAGTTTTGTGGAACATAGTTTTCTCCTGAAAAAGATCGGTGCGAACTTGCACCAGGGAGCAGGCACCGCGCCCGCTCTCGGCTGCAATCTCACAGCTTGCGGATGAACCGCAGCACAAGGCCGAGCACATAGCCCGTCATCACAAGGCTGAAGACCAAACCGAATCCCAGCGTGACGGACATACCAATGCTTTGCGGCGTTATGCCCAGGGCAGCCAGGTCCTGCACAGTGATTTCCGTGACAGCAACCTGATTGCCCGGCTGGCAGGGGTTTTCAATCTGCGTGCAGACGAAATAGGTCATCAGGCGTCGCCCATCTCATCGAGATACTCGGCATAGGTAGCCAGATCGCGCGAGCCACACTCGGGGCAGCCGTCGGCGCACTCCTCTACCGTATGACCCACATTGATGGCGCCGCAGCCGTAGCAGCAGCATGTGTCGTCGTCAAAATCGCTCATCGAATCACCTCATCAAGAGTTAGGGAAACAGCGCTCAGAGCTGAGACAGGTCAACTACCTGCGCTTGGTGGAAACCGTCTACGTGGTCGGCAATCATTTCGACGGCGGTTTCAAAGTCATCCAGCGCGCACGCGTCGCGCAGCAACATGACCCAGCGCGGCTGCCCGTCGTCAGGATCGGGGGCCAGAAATGCGCCGGTAAACGACGACTGAACCACGTAGCGGCTCATGGTTTAGGCGGCTTTGTGAGGCCGAATATCGACCAACACGAGCTTGGAGGACTGATCAGCGCCTGCCGCCATCTCAAACGTGCAATCGACCTGAATGCCGCCTGCAGGCCAGGAATTCTTGAGATGCGCCCACTTCTTGAACTCTGCAGATGTACCCATCTTGAAAGGGCGGGTGACTTGGCCCACGGAATCACCCGTCTGACTGTCCGGCAGATCAACGGCGAGGTGAAAGGTCGTGGAGTCAAAAGGACGGCCTTCGTACTCGCCCTTGCTTGTCTTGATGCCGGTGAGCACACCTTGAGATTGAAAACGCATGATTGATCCTCGGTTCAGGCATTAAGCGATTGCCGGACTAGCGCGCCCACTGCTAGCCAGCTCTGTGAAAACTTTTTGATAAGAGGCCACCACTTCGCCGCGGGAGAATTTCCGCAACCGATTCGGCAAACGGTGCTCGAACTCATCGAACAGCGAGTGCATGACGCCCCTAGGGAGATTGAGGAAGGCAAGGACGGCGCTGGCCCCTGCCGTGTTCATGAACCAGCGCACATTGCGCGTAACCTCGGCTTCAACGGTCTGCGTCTGCAGCCGTGGCTCGCACTTGATGGGCATGGGAATGGCGAGCAATTCCAGCTCGCGCACGATGCCTGCATGCCACTCGCTCGCACCCGCAAACGCAGCTGCAGGACGCCTCAGAATGTCTGCAGGCAGCAGGCGCTTTTGATTGCCGTAGCGCAGCTCGATGCGCAGCCATTGCGAGTCATCTTCTTTGCCGAAGAGCTGCTTGCCCTTCTCGTAGATGTTGGTCAGCTTGCCGCTTTCGCGCGAGCCGATATAGAAGCTGCGGCCCTTCTTTTTGGAGAGCCAGGAGCCGCCAAAATTCTCCTGCGGGCGGTGCCCGAGGTGATCCATGAGGCCGCTCTCATACTCGTGCGCAAAGCGGGCGAATGCATCGCTATGGCCCTTGTGATCGATGCCCTCAAAGAAGTCCGCTGCCAAGTCCACGCGGGTGATCAGACCCCGGTGCTGCTCGATGTAGTTCGCCATTTCATCGAGCCAGCCGTGCTGCGCAAACGTGCATGCCATGCCTTCGAGGTTGCAGTGCAGCGTGTTCGCTTGGGCTTCAGCACGAGCGCCCGAAGACGTAGACAAGAAGCCGATCCAGCCCACAGGATGATCGTTGCGCAAAATGTCGATACGAAAGCGATAGAAGTCTTTGCCGCGCTGTATGAGCGTGTCTGCGCGATAGTCCGGGCCCAGGATGGCGGCAACGTCTTCGGCCATGGTGAATGCCTGGGCGCTGGCGTCATAGTCCGGATCGGGCATATCGCGCAGCAGGCGCACAATGCGCTGACGGCGGCTCAGCACGACAGCATGGGCATTTACGCGCTCGCTCTCTGTCCAGCCTTCGCGGCCGGCCCGATAGTCGATGCCGGTATCCGGCTCAGGAAACAGCAGCTCGACGCTCGGCACCGGCGCATAGCGCCGATTGACAGTGAAGCGCAGCCAGTCAACATGGATATGAGCACCGTAACGCTCATGGTCGACGTGCAGGCGGGCCTTGATCTCACGGCCCTCTAAAACGAGGTCATTACGGCGGGTGCTCATACGCCCCGCCCTGTAGAAGTTGTCCCCGTGTTACCTACGGGGACAGAAGATGTACCAGCGCCTGCGTACCCACCAAAAATGATAGCAGCGCGCGGCGCCGCTGCTTCCCCGCAAGCGGGGGCCCCTTCAGCGCCGCGCGCCCTCCCCTGCAGCACGAGGCGCAGGTTTTGACGGGCCAGGAAGTCGGCGATAGAAAGCCATTGAGCGCGATTGCAGGCCATCACAGATTCCCCCATCCGCGAATGCCCGAGCAGTAAGCGCCAGAAATGATGAAGCCCGCCTCGCGCTGGCACATAAGCAGCGCAGCGCGGGTAAGACGATGGTGCGCGCCAAAACCGCGAACCAGAGCTTCATAACGGAAGCGGCAGCGCTCCAGATAAAGCGCCTGAATGGATTGGTAGCCCACCTGGGCGTGTTTTGCGACGAGCCTCATACCGGCAACGCCCCAGAATGGATCGAGATCAGCCAGCAGAACATGACGAACACAAGACCCACAAAGGAATTGTTCGCGACCATCAGCAGGCCGAGCAGTGCAAAAACAAGGTCGAGATTGCTCACAGGCCCTGCTCCAGCTTGAACATCATCAGAAGCGCTGTTGCCTCGCGGCAGCTATGAATCATCGCGTTGCAGCGGAACTCGTGATTCGATGGCGTTTCATTGAGCGAGGGACTTGGCCAGGTGGCATGCGCTGCATCGTGTGCGCGGTCTTCCAGCCAGCGCTGGAAATGCTCTAGGACATGGGTGCCCTCCACCTGATCGACCGAGGCGGGAGCCGCCAGGCAAGCGCTTTGGTCTTGCTGACCAGGCGGAGGACTTAAAGGGGATGTAGGGGTGCGATTAAGCATGCTGGCGGCTCCTGTAAACTCTGAGCGCAATCTGCTACCAAGCTGGTATCAAATTGCATCCGGCCGCATTTAAACACACAGTGGACGCAAATTGCAACCATGAACCTACAAGAATTCAACGACCTCGTCGACAAAGCCGCAGAACTCACAGGAAGCCAAAGAAAACTCGCCGAGCTACTTGAGCTCAGCAATGCAAGCTTGATTCAGATGAAACAGGGGAAGCGGCCCGCAAACTGGCGGGTGCGAGGCGGTCTACGCACAATCCTGGGAGAAGAGCCCGCACGTGCATTCATGGCCGCTATGGCCGAGGATCTGGAAACGTCAGAAAAGGCAGACGAAAAAAAAAGCTGCAGACGGATTCAAGGCCATCTTGGCAGCTTTCCCAGAAGGGCAAGAAAAAAGCCCCAGCGATCAAATCGATGGGGCTCATTCTTGGCGGAAACGGAGGGATTCGAACCCTCGATGAGGCTCTACACCCCATACTCCCTTAGCAGGGGAGCACCTTCGGCCACTCGGTCACGTTTCCGGATTGGCGCTATTGTAACGCGGTTTTTGGCCGTTTCCGGCAAAACAACGATTTTATTCGCTTTTGTCCAAACCGAAAGCGGTGTGCAGCGCGCGCACGGCCAGCTCCAGGTACTTCTCGTCGATCACGACGGAGGTCTTGATCTCGGAGGTGGAGATCATCTGGATGTTCACGCTTTCCTTGCTTAGCGCGCGGAACATGGTGGAGGCCACGCCCACATGGCTGCGCATGCCGATGCCGACGATGCTGACCTTGGCGATGTTGGGATTGCCCACCACGTCGGCGGCGCCCAGGGCGGGCACTACCTTCTCGCGCAGCAGTTCCATGGCACGCTGGTAGTCGCCCTGGCTCACGGTGAAGCTGAAATCAGTCTTGCCATCCTTGGAGATGTTCTGGATGATCACGTCCACTTCGATGTTGGCATCGGCCACGGGACCCAGGATGTCGGCGGCCACGCCGGGAGTGTCGGGCACGCCGAGCACGGAGATCTTGGCTTCGCCGCGGTTGAAAGCGATGCCGGATACGACGGCCTTTTCCATTTTTTCGTCTTCCTCAAAAGTAATCAGCGTGCCGGACTTGGCTTCTTCTTCCAGATCGATGTCCCAGGGCGTGAAGCTGGAGAGCACGCGCATGGGCACCTTGTACTTGCCGGCGAACTCCACCGAGCGGATCTGCAGCACCTTGGAGCCCAGGCTGGCCATTTCCAGCATCTCCTCGAAGCTGACGGTACCCAGGCGCTTGGCGGCAGGCACCACGCGCGGATCGGTGGTGTAGACGCCGTCGACGTCGGTATAGATCAGGCATTCGGCCGCCTTGAGCGCAGCCGCCACGGCCACGGCCGAGGTGTCGGAGCCGCCGCGGCCCAGGGTGGTGATGTGGCCTTCGGGGTCGATGCCCTGGAAGCCGGTCACGATGACGACGCGCCCCGCCTCCAGATCGGCACGCACACGCTTGTCGTCGATGGACTCGATGCGGGCCTTGGTGAAGCTGCTGTCGGTGCGCACCGGCACCTGCCAGCCCGCGTAGCTCACGGATTCCATGCCCTCGGCCTGCAGGGCGATGGCCAGCAGCGCAGATGATGCCTGCTCGCCGGTGGCGGCCAGCATGTCGAGCTCACGGTAGTACGAAGTCTTGGCATGGCTGGGAGCCAGCTCGCTGGCCAGGCCGAGCAAGCGGTTGGTTTCGCCACTCATGGCGCTGGGAACGACCACCATCTGGTGACCAGCCCGAGCCCACTTGGCCACACGCTTGGCGACGTTGCGGATGCGCTCTGTCGAGCCCATCGAGGTGCCGCCGTATTTATGAACGATCAGTGCCATTGGATACAAAGGGGTGACGAAACTGCCTGCCACGGCGCAGGTCGACAAGGGTTTTGGCGCGCCGCCGGTTTTCGTACAAAAAATAAAAGACCAAAACCTAGAAATTGTACCAATCGAGCACCAGCCCCCGGCGTTGGACGAAACCTCGCCCCACCTTGATGTGGATACTGTGCCCTCGCGTAGTGCAAACGCGGATCTGCGCCATCAGCTGGGAAAGCTGGGCCGCCGTGGGCGTGGTGCCATGCAGGCTGCGCAGCCAGTGGCGCAGCACATTGGCCAGCCGCGCATCGCCCAGCTGCTGCAGCGCGGCGATGCGCGGCGGCAGGCCCACGGACTGCAGATCGGATACAGCCACCTCCTCCAGCACCTCGGCCGCCTGGGCGCAGTGCGCACTGCTGCGCGCAAACGTGGCGCGGAACTGCGGAAATACCTGTTGCAGCACCGGCAGCAGCTGTGCGCGGATGCGGTTGCGCGTATAGCTCGGGTCGGCATTGGTGGGATCCTCCACCCAGTTCTGCCCACGCTGCAGCAGCCAGTCGCGCAGCGCCTGCCCGGGCACCGAGAGAAAGGGCCGGAACCATTGCAGCCCCGCACGCTGCCAATGGGCGGGCATGGCCGCCAGCCCGGCGATGCCGGCGCCACGCGACAGGGCCAGCAGCAGTGTTTCCACCTGGTCATCCGCATGCTGGGCCAGGAGCACGGAGCGCACACCTTCCCCAAGAGGCAGCCCCGCCACGTCCACCCAGGGACTGTTCGCCGCAGCCATCAGGGCTTCATAGCGCCCCTGGCGTGCCGCATCTTCGGGGCTTTGGCCCGGCGCCTTCCGCGCATCGATGGCGCAGATCTTGAGGGGGATGGCGCGGGCCTCGCATACGGCCTGACAATGCCGCGCAAAACCATCGGCCGCCGCCTGCAAGCCATGGTGCACGTGAATGGCCCTGACCTGCCCTGGCCAGCGTTCCGCACAGGCCAGCAGCAGGGCCGTGGAGTCTGCGCCGCCGCTGAAAGCCACGGCCAGCGGCAAGGCAGGCGCCGCGGCGGCAAAGGCACGCAGCGCCGCATCCACGGCATCGGCGCTCTGTGGCAGGCGCGATTCCTGCGCCGGCAAGGCAGCGGCATCGCGCGGCGGCTCGGTTTCGGAAGAATTCATGCAGGCAAAGGCCGGGCACCGGGGAATGGATCAAGGCTGGAATTCTGCCAGTGGCCGATGCAGCCGCCCATCGCTTTGAAAACAGGAGCTGCCTGCGCTTTCTGGCTCTGGTTTTGGGATTCCAATCAAGCTGAAATTCTTGCACGGACAGCGACAGCCGCTTTGAAATTGATAGAGGACAAAGCCAAACGGCTTTCCGGAAACCACCGGAAAGCCGTTTGCGCAGATTTGCCCGGCATGCCTGCGGGCACCGCAGCATGCCTCAGTCCATCAGCTGTTGTCGGCCTTGGTGTCGGCAAAGCGGCCGTAGCTCTGAAGGCGCTCGTAGCGGCGGTCCTGCAGGTCCTTGGGCTTGAGGTCGGCCAGCTGGCGGTAGGCGTCGCCCAGCGCACGCTTGAGGAAAGCGCCCATCTGCTTGTGGTCGCGGTGCGCGCCGCCCACGGGTTCGCTCACGATCTTGTCGACCAGGCCCAGGGCCTTGAGGCGATGGGCCGTGATGCCCATGGCGTCCGCAGCTTCCTGCGCCTTCTCGCCGGTCTTCCAGAGAATGGAGGCACAGCCTTCGGGGCTGATCACGGAGTACACCGAGTACTGCAGCATCAGCACCTGGTCGGCCACCGCGATCGCCAGCGCGCCGCCCGAACCGCCTTCGCCGATGATGGTGGTGATGATGGGGGTCTGCAGCTGGGCCATTTCGTAGATGTTGCGGCCGATGGCTTCGGACTGGCCGCGTTCCTCGGCGTCGATGCCGGGGAAGGCTCCGGGCGTGTCCACGAAGGTGAACACCGGCAGCTTGAACTTCTCGGCCGTCTTCATCAGGCGCAGGGCCTTGCGGTAGCCCTCGGGGCGCGTCATGCCGAAGTTGCGCAGCGTGCGCTCCTTGGTGTCGCGGCCCTTCTGGTGGCCGATGATCATGCAGGGCATGCCGTTGAAGCGCGCCAGGCCGCCGACGATGGACTGGTCGTCCGCGAAGTGGCGGTCGCCGTGCATCTCGACGAAGTCGGTGAAGCACTCGCGCACGTAGTCCAGCGTATAGGGACGCTCGGTATGGCGCGCGATCTTGGTGATCTGCCAGGGGGTCAGATCGCTGTAGATGTCCTTGGTCAGCTGCAGGCTTTTCTTGCTGAGCTGCTCGATCTCTTCCGAGATATCGACTGCGCTTTCAGTCTGCACATAGCGCAGTTCCTCGATTTTGGATTCCAGCTCGGCAATGGGCTGCTCAAAATCCAGAAAGTTCTTTTTCGCCAACGTATTTCTCCTTGTGCCAGCCTGCTGCAGTGCTTGCAGCGGGCCAGTGAACGGGTGTCATCAAGCCACAGGCTGCGCTTCGAGCGAGCGCCAAATATACCAAGTTGCAACCGTGCACCACGGTTTCCAGGCCTCGGCCACTTCGCGGGCGTCACTGCGGCTCACAGGATCGCCCGAAAAATAATTCTGCGAGATGCCGTGGATCAATCCGGCATCGTCAAGCGGCAGCACATTGGGCCGCATCAGGTAGTAGATGAGGAACATCTCGGCCGTCCAGCGGCTGACGCCGCGAATGGCCATGAGCTCGGCGACGATGGCCTCGTCGGCCATGCCTTGCCACTCATCCATGTGCAAACGGTTTTCCGTGAAGTGCAGCGCCAGGTCCACGAGATAGTCGATCTTGCGCGCCGAAAGCCCGGCAGCGCGCATGTCGTCCACCTTGAGCTTGAGCACCAGCTCGGGCTTCACTTCAGCCAGCAGCCGGGCGAACTTGTTCCACAGCGTCTTGGCCGACTTGGCCGAAATCTGCTGACCCACGATGGAGCGCGCCAGCGTGGCGAAGGCTTCGCCCTCGCCGCGCGGCAGCAGGGCCTGGCTGCTCAGTTGCGGGATCAGGCGCTTGAGCACGCGGTCGCGGCGCATGAGCTGGCGGCAGGCTTCGGCCCAGTAGGCCGGCGCCCCTTCAGGCAGGGCCAGATGGACCTTGGCCGCAGCCGGAGCCTTGGCCGCATGGCTGCCCGCTGCGGCCGCCTGTGCCGCCTTGCTTGCAGCGGCGCCACCCAGCTTCATCACGGGCAGCGGCGCTTCCGGGCCCATGGGCACGGGCAGATCGGCCACCAGCGGCAGTTGTTCGAATTCCATGGTGTCCAGCTGCCGGGCCGAGGTCGCACCCGTCATGCCGGCCTCCGCCATTTGTCCACCCTCAAGATTGCGCACATCATGGAACAGCTCAGCCCTTGGCGGCTGCCTCCCAGGTCGTGCCGGCGGCCGAATCCTTGAGCACAATGCCCTGCTCCAGCAGCTCCTTGCGGATGCGGTCGGCCTCGGCCCAGTTCTTGGCGGCTTTGGCCGCGGCACGGGCAGCAATCTGCGCTTCGATCGCGGCCGCATCCATTCCGGCTGCGCCGGCCTGCAAAAAGCGCTGCGGATCGTCCTGCAGCAGGCCCAGGCAGGCGCCCAGCGCCTTGAGCAGGCCCGCGGCTTCGGGCGACTTGCCGCGGTTGACCTCGGCGGCGAGCTCGAACAGCACGGCCACGGCCTCGGGCGTACCGAAATCCTCGTCCATGGCGGCCTTGAAGCGCGCCGCATAGGCATTGCTCCAGTCGATCTTCACCTCGGCAGGCGCCACCAGGCTCAACGCCGTGTACAAGCGCTTGAGCGCGCTGCGCGCATCATCCAGATGCACATTCGAATAGTTGAGCGGGCTGCGGTAGTGGCTGCGCACCACGAAAAAGCGCACGGTCTCGGCGTCGTATTCCTTGAGCACGTCGCGGATGGTGAAGAAGTTGCCCAGCGACTTGGACATCTTCTCGTTGTCCACGTTGATGAAGCCGTTGTGCATCCACGTCCTGGCGAACGGCTTGCCGGTGGCGCCTTCGCTTTGCGCGATCTCGTTCTCATGGTGCGGGAACTGCAGGTCCGCGCCGCCGCCGTGGATGTCGAAGCTCTCGCCCAACAGCGCGCAGCCCATGGCCGAGCATTCGATATGCCAGCCGGGTCGGCCTTCGCCGAAGGGACTCTGCCATTTCACATCGGCGGGCTCCTCGGGCTTGGAGGATTTCCACAGCACGAAGTCCAGCGGATCGTGCTTGCCGTCGGCCACGGCCACGCGCTCGCCGGCATTGAGCTCGTCCAGCGACTTGCCCGACAGCTTGCCGTAGCCGGGGAACTTGCGCACGGCGTAATTCACGTCGCCGTTGCCGGCCTGGTAGGCCAGGCCCTTGTCCTGCAGCGTGCCGATCATCGAAAGCATCTGCGGCACATATTCGGTGGCGCGCGGCTCGTGCGTGGGGCGTTCGATGCCCAGGGCGTCGGCGTCCTGGTGCAACGCATCGATCATGCGATCGGTAAGGCTGCGGATGGTCTCGCCGTTTTCCACGGCGCGGCGGATGATCTTGTCGTCGATGTCCGTGATGTTGCGCACATAGGTCACGCGCAAGCCGCTGGCACGCAGCCAGCGCTGCACCACATCGAAAGCGACCATGGAACGCGCATGACCCAGATGGCAAAGGTCGTACACGGTCATGCCGCACACATACATGCGCACATGGCCGGGTTCGATGGGCGAAAACGCTTCCAATGCACGCGACAGCGTGTTGTAGATACGCAAACTCATGAATGTCTATGTGGGGAGAAAACTGGCAGCTCACGGCGCCGAGGTCGCAACTGCGCCGCAAGCCGTTTAGAACGATCCGGTTGCAGCCTTGCCGAGAGCGGCCGGCATTGCCCTGCCAGCGGCACCGTCATGGCGCCTTGCACCCCTCAGCTACAATGCCCCGCAGTATAAGCCCGCGCCGCAGGTCCGATGTTGCGGCGCACCGAAAGCACCTACTACATGCCTGTACGCAACCTGATGAGCTCTGCAGTGCGCCTGACGGCGCTGTCCGCTGCGATGGCTGCTGCGCTGATGTGCGGCAGCGCCCGCGCCGACGATTACACCGATATTGCACAGCTGCTCAAGAACGGCAAAACCGAGCAGGCACTGCAGCGCACCGACACCTCTCTGGCCGCCAATCCGCGCGATCCGCAGATGCGCTTTCTCAGGGCCGTTGCGCTGACCAATCTGAACCGCACCGAAGACGCCGTTGCCGCGCTGCGCCAGCTCACCGAGGACTATCCCGAGCTGCCCGAGCCCTACAACAACCTGGCCGTGATCTATGCCCGCCAGGGCGAGCTGGAAAAGGCCCGCGCCGCGCTGGAAAACGCCGTGCGCAACAACCCCGACTATGCCGTGGCTCACGAGAACCTGGGCGACATCCACGTGCGGCTGGCCTACCAGTCCTATGCCCAGGCCCGTGCCAAGGGCGGCCGGGCGGCCAATCTGCAGCCCAAGATGAAGCTGCTCAAGGAAGTGCTGCAGCTGTCCAGCACGGCAGCGAAGCCCGCCCAGCCCGCCGCCAGTGCGCCGGCCGCAGCCGAAGCACCGGCACGCGGAGCACCCAAGCCCTAAGCCGCAACCCGGGCCGGCCCGCCGGCCCATGCGGGGATGGCCGACCACAGGGCTCGACAGGCAGTCGTCCGCCGGCTCCAGCGGCCTCCACGCATCTTCGACACTCCTGCCTGCAGGCAGGCTTTACGTTTCCCCAGGAGCGCTTCATGCCGAATTTCCGCCCCTTGACTTCTTTCCTCTCCCGCCGCCAGGCCGCACTGGCACTGACCAGCGCGCTGCTGACGGCGCCGGCCTGGGCCCAGGCCGAGCCCCAGGTGCTGCTCAAGACCAGCCTGGGCGACATCACGGTAGCGCTCAACGAGGCCAAGGCGCCCAAGACCGTGGCCAACTTCCTGCAGTATGTGCGCGACAAGCACTATGACGGCACGGTGTTCCACCGCGTGATCGACGGCTTCATGATCCAGGGCGGCGGCATGGACGCGGCCATGAAGGAAAAGCCCACGCGCGCGCCGATTGCGCTGGAAGCAGGCAACGGCCTGAAGAACGACCGCGGCACCATCGCCATGGCGCGCACGGGCGATCCCCACTCCGCCACCTCGCAGTTCTTCATCAACGTGGCGAACAACGACATGCTCAATGCGCCCAAGCCCGACGGCTACGGCTACGCCGTGTTCGGCAAGGTCGTCAAAGGCATGGACGTGGTGGACAAAATCCGCACCGTCGCCACGGGCAACCGCGGCATGCACCAAAATGTGCCCATCACGCCGGTGACGATCCTGTCGGCCACCGAAATCAAGTAACACCTCTGCGCTGCCTGCCCTCCTCTGAACCAGGACGCGGCGGCAGCCTCCCATCCACCTCTGAAAGACAGACATGAGCAATCCCCAAGTCGAACTGCACGTCACCATCAATGTGGCCGAGACCGCCACGCCCGGCGTGATCACGCTGGAACTCGACGCCCAGAACGCGCCCAAGACCACCGAGAACTTCCTGAACTACGTGAACAAGGGTTTCTACGACGGCACCATCTTCCACCGCGTGATCAAGAACTTCATGATCCAGGGCGGCGGCTTCACGACGGACATGAAGCAGAAGGAAACCGACGCGCCGATCGAGAACGAAGCCAAGAACGGCCTCAAGAACGACAAGTACACCATCGCCATGGCCCGCACCAACGACCCGCACAGCGCCACGGCCCAGTTCTTCATCAACGTGGTGGACAACGGCTTCCTGAACCACACCGCCCCCACCGGCCAGGGCTGGGGCTATGCCGTGTTCGGCAAGGTGGTCAAGGGCGAGGACGTGGTTGATGCGATCAAGAAGGTGCGCACCACGCGCAAGGGTTTCCACGACGACGTGCCTTTCGACGCCGTGGTGATCGACAAGGCCGTGGCACTGTAACCCCCTGAAGCGCTGTGCGCCTTCCCCCAAGGGGGACGACGGCCTCGCCGCGGGGCGGCCCTTGCTCGCCGTCCCCCACGTGTGCCGCGCCGGTTTTCAAGACCGGTGGCAGCGCCAAAGATTGCTAGATATTCTTTTCTAGTGGCTACGGATCCCCGCACGACCGTGCCCCCGGTGGCGCAGCTCATGGCTGCTCCCGGCTGGCGCACGGTCGATTTCATTTCCGACCTGCATCTGCAGCCTTCGGAGCCGCAGACCGTTCAGGCCTGGCGCGACTACCTGGCGCGCACCACGGCCGATGCGGTGTTCATCCTGGGCGACCTGTTCGAGGTCTGGGTGGGCGACGATGCGCTGGACGAGCCGGGCAGCTTCGAGGCCGAATGCGCGGCCGTGCTCCGGGCGGCCGCACAGCAGCGTCCGCTGTTCTTCATGGTCGGCAACCGCGACTTCCTGGCGGGCGAGGAATTCCTGCGCCGCAGCGGCATGACCGGGCTGGCCGATCCCACGCTGCTGCAATGGGGCGCAACGCGCATTCTGCTCAGCCATGGCGACGCGCTGTGCCTGGACGATGTGGAGTACCAGCAGTTCCGCGCGCTTTCACGCTCCGACACATGGCGCCGGCAAGTGCTGTCCCAGCCGCTGGCCGCGCGCCGGGCGCTGGGCAAGTCGGCCCGCAGCGAGAGCGAGATGCGCAAGCAGTCCGGCGCGCCGTACGCCGATGCCGACGCAGCCATGACCGCCACCTGGATGCAGGCGGCCGATGCGCGCTGGCTGATCCACGGCCATACGCACCGGCCTGCCGACCATGCACTGGGACAGGAACGCTGGCGCATCGTTCTCAGCGACTGGCATATCGACGCGGATGCGCGCCGAGTCCAGGTGCTGCGCGTGACGCGCGAGGGCTGGCAGCGGATCGCACCCGAGCAGGCCTGACCCCTTCCGGGATGCGGCTTCGCTATCGGTAAAGGAGCTTCCGGCGCATGTCTTTCTTGGTTTTTACCATCGAAATAGCTTGATCTCATTCACCTTCAAGCGCTAAACGCTATCAAATTCACTAAGCTCCACCCGGGAGCCAGCGCCCGCCGCCCTGCGCCGCGGGCGTTTCTCGTTGATGGGCCTGCCGCACATGGCCTGGGCCGATGCTGGCGCGCCTCATACCTTGGACGCCATCAGACATAGCAAGCCAAGGCAGAATACGCGGGTGGCCATTCCCCAATCGTTCATCCAAGAGTTGCTGTCCCGCGTCGACGTGGTCGACATCGTCGGGCGCTATGTGCAGCTCAAAAAGGGCGGTGCCAATTTCATGGGCCTGTGCCCTTTCCACAGCGAAAAATCGCCCTCCTTCACCGTCAGCCCCAGCAAGCAGTTCTTCCACTGCTTCGGCTGCGGCAAGAACGGCAATGCCATCGGCTTCCTGATGGAGCATGCCGGCATGGGCTTTGTCGAAGCCGTGCAGGAGCTGGCCAACCAATGCGGCCTGCAGGTGCCCCAGGACGACGTCAGTCCCGCCGAGCGCGAGCGCCAGGCCGCGCAAAAGCAGAAGCAGGCCAGCCTGAGCGACCTGCTCGAAAAAGCCGGCGAAGCCTATTGCAAGCAACTCAGGACGGCGCCGCACGCCATCGAGTACCTGAAAAAGCGCGGCGTCTCGGGCGAGATTTCCAGGCGCTTCGGCCTGGGCTATGCGCCCGCGGGCTGGCACGGCCTGGCCAGCGTGTTCGCCGAATACGACAACCCGCAGCTGCAGGAATGCGGCCTGGTCATCGTGAGCGAGGAAGACGGCCGCCGCTACGACCGCTTCCGCGACCGGCTGATGTTCCCCATCCGCAACGTCAAGGGCGAGTGCATAGGATTCGGCGGGCGGGTCTTCGGCGACGAAAAGCCCAAGTACCTGAACTCCCCGGAAACCCCGGTCTTCCACAAGGGCCGCGAACTCTACGGCCTGTTCGAGGCGCGGCAGGCCCTGCGCGACATGGGCTATGCGCTGGTCACCGAAGGCTATATGGACGTGGTGGCCCTGGCCCAGCTCGGCTTTGCCAACGCCGTGGCCACGCTGGGCACGGCCTGCACGCCCGACCATGTGCAAAAGCTGTTCCGCTTCACCGACGCCGTGGTCTTCAGCTTCGACGGCGACGGCGCGGGACGCCGCGCGGCCCGCAAGGCCCTGGATGCCGCCCTGCCGCTGGCCACCGACACGCGCTCGATCAAATTCCTGTTCCTGCCGGCCGAGCACGACCCGGACAGCTTCATCCGCGAATTCGGCCCCGAAGCCTTCTCGCGCTACGTGGGCGACGCCACGCCACTGAGCCGCTTCCTGATCGAATCGGCCAGCGAAGGCTGCGACCTGGGCCAGGCCGAAGGCCGTGCCCACATGGCCAGCAATGCCCGCCCGCTGTGGTCGGCGCTGCCCGACGGCGCGCTCAAGCGCCAGCTGCTGGGCGAGATCGCCGCGCTGGTGCAGCTCGACGCCCGCGACCTGGCCGACATCTGGGCCCAGGAGGCCGCACGCACGGCCCCGTTGCGCTCCAGCCAGGCGACAGCCCGCCATGCGCCGGCGGCCGGCCCTGGCACCCCCTGGGATGCAGTGCCCGCGCCCGACTGGGATCAGGGCTGGAGCCCCGCAGGCGCGGATGGCCATGGCAGCGACCCGGGCTACGGCCATGCTCCGCAAGGCGGCCAGGGCAGCGGCTGGCGCGGCAAGCGCTTCGACGGCAGCCGCAAGCCCTGGAACAGGAACAAGGCCGGCACCGACTGGACGGCGCCGCCGCGCGGCCCGCGCACAGCGCCCGCAACCCGCATAGACCAGGCCGCCCGCCTGCTGATGGCGCACATGGAATTCATGGAGGAGCTCACGCACGAGGACTTCGACGCGCTGGCCCGCTGCAGCGAAGGCCATGGCGGTCTGTTCCACTGGCTGGAAGCGCAGTTCACCGAGTCGGGCCCGCGCCCCTGGGCCGTGCTGCGCGAGCAGATGCGCGGCCTGCCCTGCGAGATGCTGGCCGACAAGCTCATGAGCGGCCCCCACGCCCACCCCGAGGGCGAAATCGATGAGCTGCGCCGGGAGCTGCGCGGCGTGCTCAACCTGATCCTGGTGGACCACCTGAAGCGCCAGGAAGAGCAAGCTCTCAAAGATGTAGCAACCGACCCTACTGCAGCAAAGCGTTATCTGGAATTCCAGGCCAGAAGAAAAAATTTATCCGCAATTATTGGCTCAGCCTCTTGATATTTTTCACCAAAGGTATAATTGATAGGTTATTGGCAAGAGCGACAGCAGCACCTCCGGCCCGGGCCCCGTGAAGCAATCACGTGATGGCAGCAACTGCATGGCCCAATATTCCGCAAGGACTGCACACCAAATGATCGCCCGACATCTTGCCTTGGAGATATCGACTCCCGAGCGGGCCAGGCCTGCTCACGCGCCGGCCTAGGCGGCGTTTGTTTGCACGTACGTTTGCGTTTCCCTTTGTGTTTGTGTGTGTTCGCTACCGTGAAAGGTGTTCATGCCCGTGTCAAAGTCCGTGAAGTCCAAGCAGGCTGCCGAAACCGCCAAGACCTCTACTTCCGCTTCCGCAGCCGCCAAGAAAGCCGGTGCCGCCAAGGCCGCTGCGAAGAAGAGCGCCGCGTCTGCGGCTGAAGCCAAGAAAGAAACCAACGTGGTTACCAAGTCACAAGCCGAACTCAAAGCACTGGCCGATGCGCTGCTGGCCGAAGCTGCGCCCAAGCGCGGCCGCAAGAAAGCTGCAGCCGAAGGCGAAGAAGCTGCCACCGAAGCCAAGAAACCCGCTGCCAAGAAGGCCGCCGCCAAGAAGACCGCGGCAGCCAAGGCCCCTGCCGCCGAAGGCAAGGCACCCGCCAAGCGCGGCCGCAAGCCCAAGGCCAAGGAAGCCAGCGACGACATGGACGATACGGACCTGTCGGACATCGACAGCGATCTGGAAGGCGAGATCGAGGAGGAGGTGGAAGTGGAGGCCGAAGCCTCGGCAACGCCCACCGAGAAGGTCAAGCCGCTGCGCATGAAGATCAGCAAGGCCAAGGAACGCGCCTTGATGAAGGAATTCGGCCTGGACGAGACCGTGCTGACCGAAGAGGAAATGTCCACCCGCCGCCAGCGCCTGAAGACGCTGATCAAGCTGGGCAAGACCCGCGGCTACCTGACCCACAGCGAGATCAACGACCACCTGCCCGACAAGCTGGTCGACGCCGAGACGCTGGAAGTCGTGATCTCCATGCTCAACGACATGGGCGTGGCGGTGTACGAGCAGACCCCCGATGCCGAGACCCTGCTGCTGAACAATACCGGCCAGTCCGCCACCACCGAGGAAGAGGCCGAGGAGGAAGCCGAAGCCGCGCTGTCCACCGTGGACTCCGAATTCGGCCGCACCACCGACCCCGTGCGCATGTACATGCGTGAAATGGGCACGGTGGAGCTGCTCACGCGCGAAGGCGAGATCGAGATCGCCAAGCGCATCGAAGGCGGCCTGATGGACATGATGGAAGCCATCTCGGCTTCGCCTGCCACCATCGCCGAGATCCTGACCATGGCCGAGGAAATCCGCGAAGGCAAGGTCGTCATCTCCACCGTGGTCGACGGCTTCGTCAATGCCGACGAGAACGACGACTACGTGGCCGAGGAGGACTTCGACGAATACGACGAAGAGGACGACGACGACGGCAAGGGTGGCTCCAAGGCGCTGACCAAGAAGCTCGAGGAGCTCAAGAACGAAGCCATGCGCCGCTTCGACGCCATGCGCGAGATGTTCGAGAAGATGCACAAGGTGTACGACAAGGAAGGCTACGGCGGCCCGGCGTACATGAAGGTGCAGAAATCCATCACCGAGGAGCTGATGACCATCCGCTTCACGGCCAAGACCATCGAGAAGCTGTGCGATCTGGTGCGCGCCCAGGTGGACGACGTGCGCAAGAAGGAACGCGAGCTGCGCAAGATCATCGTGGACAAGTGCGGCGTGCCGCAGGAAGCCTTCATCAAGGACTTCCCCGCCAACCTGCTGAACCTGCAGTGGGTGGTGGACCAGGCCGCCGCCGGCAAGCCCTACAGCGCCGTGCTGGAGCGCAACATCCCGCCCGTGCAGGAGCTGCAGCAGGCCTTGATCGACCTGCAGTCGCGCGTGGTCGTGCCGCTGGACGAGCTCAAGCGCATCAACAAGCGCATGAACGACGGCGAGCGCGCCAGCCGCGATGCCAAGAAGGAAATGATCGAGGCCAACCTGCGCCTGGTGATCTCGATCGCGAAGAAGTACACCAACCGCGGCCTGCAGTTCCTGGACCTGATCCAGGAAGGCAACATCGGCCTGATGAAGGCCGTGGACAAGTTCGAATACCGCCGCGGCTACAAGTTCTCGACCTACGCCACCTGGTGGATCCGCCAGGCCATCACGCGCTCGATCGCCGACCAGGCCCGCACCATCCGCATCCCGGTGCACATGATCGAGACCATCAACAAGATGAACCGCATCTCGCGCCAGCATCTGCAGGAGTTCGGCTTCGAGCCCGATGCATCCATCCTGGCCGCGAAGATGGAGATCCCCGAGGACAAGATCCGCAAGATCATGAAGATCGCCAAGGAGCCGATCTCGATGGAAACCCCCATCGGCGACGACGACGATTCCCACCTGGGCGATTTCATCGAGGACAGCAACAACACGGCGCCCGTGGATGCGGCCATGCAGGCCGGCCTGCGCGACGTGGTCAAGGACATCCTCGACGGCCTGACGCCGCGCGAAGCCAAGGTGCTGCGCATGCGCTTCGGCATCGAAATGTCCACCGACCACACGCTGGAAGAAGTGGGCAAGCAGTTCGACGTGACGCGCGAGCGCATCCGCCAGATCGAGGCCAAGGCGCTGCGCAAGCTCAAGCACCCGAGCCGCAGCGACAAGCTGCGCAGCTTCATCGACTCGCTGTAAGACAGCCGTCTTTGCAGCCAGGCCCCGTACCGCAAGGTGCGGGGCTTTTTCTTTGCGCCCCTGCAGCACAGCGCCAATTTGATACAGGTTGACACATCGACGGGCGGCTGAGGGACAATCCCCCGATCCGCAAGATCCAAAGCGCCCGCCTACCGCGCAGGCCCACAACGCGACAGCCCGAAGAGATGGAGGAACCCATGCCCAGCCCTACCTGCCCCCCAGCCTTCCGTACCGGCACGGCCCGCTTTTCCCGCCGACAGCTGCTGCTAGGCGGCACCGCTGCGCTGCTGGAGTTGCCCGGCCTGGCCGGCGCCGCCAATGCCGCCACGGCTGCGCCGGCCGCCGCCCGCCAGAAGATTGCCAGCCGGCTGCGCATCGTGATCCCGGCCAACGCCGGTGGCGGCTGGGACCAGACAGGACGCGCGCTGGGCGAGGCCTTGCTGGCCAGCGGCGCTGCCGATGCCGTGGACTACGAGAACATGGGCGGCAAGGGCGGCACCATAGGTCTGGCCCACTACGTGCAGCAGTACGGCAGCCAGCCCGACACCCTGCTCATCGGCGGCATGGTCATGGCCGGCGCCATTGCGCTGCAAAAGCCGGCGGTGGATCTGTCGGCCGTGCAGCCGCTGGCGCGCCTGACCAGCGACTACATCGTGGTGGCCGTGCCCAAGGATTCGCCCATCCGCAGCGCCAAGGACCTGACCGCGGCGCTGCGCAGCGACCCGCGCTCCCTCACCATGGCCGGCGGCTCGGCCGGCAGCGTGGACCATATGTTCGCCGGCCTGCTGATCCGGGCGGCCAAGGCGGCCCCGGACCAGCTGTCCTACCTGCCGTTTGCAGGCGGCAAGGACGTGGTCAATGCCCTGCTCCAGGGCAAGGCACAGCTGGGCCTGTCGGGCTACAGCGAATTCAGCGAGGCCCTGCGCTCGGGCCAGCTGCGCGCCATCGGCATTTCCTCGCGCCGCAGCGTGTTCGGCCTGCCCACCTTCAAAGAGCAGGGCGTGGATGCCGACATGGCCAACTGGCGCGCCGTGTTCACGGGCAAGGGCGTGAGCGCCGCGCGGGCGCAGGAGCTGCTGCAGGCCGTGGAGCAGGCCACGCTGCAGGAAAGCTGGCTGCGCGCCCTGCGCAGCAACCGCTGGGACAGCGCCCTGCAGTCGGGCAAGGACCTGCGCGAATTCCTCGAGCTCGAGCAGACGACAGCCAGCGTGATGACCTATCTGCTCAAGCTCAAGAGCTGATTCCCGCACCGGCGCGGGCTGCTCCAAAACCCTGATGGCGCACGTGGCAAGTCCACAACACTTCGCGCGGCTTTGTTGGCTTTACGACTTCAGGACGTTGCAATTATTGATTTTGAGCTACTAAACTTGTAGCAAAATAAATTACACGCTATAGTCGACCAGGACTTGGCGCCAGGCCCACCCCGGTGTGCCCACGCTCAAATAACACCACTGCGCAAGGAGAAGCGTCCATGAGCTCCAAGGAAAACGCCGCCATCAACCAGTTGTTCGAGAAACTCGAATGCCGCTATGCGTTGCGTGTGTTGTGGGCCCTGCGGGACGGACATCCCCAGACGTTCCGTCTGCTGCAAGACAGCGTGGGCGGCATCACTCCCAACACGCTCAATACCCGCATCAAGGAACTGCGCGAATGCGGCCTGCTGGAGCACGGCAACGACGGCTACACCGTCACCCTGGCCGGGCAGGACCTGCTCAAGCGCCTGTCGGACGTGCAGGCCTTCGCCAACCGCTGGGTTGCTGCCCGCGCCAAGAAATAAGCAAACTTTCCGTCACTGCGCTGCCCGGTGTTGCGCAGTACATTGAAAACTGCCTTCCTCCAAGGGCCCAAGCTTTGCTTGCCGGCCCTTTTCCATCGCCTTTTTTCCCGCTTTTCCAGCGACCGCGCTGAAAGGAACTCATCATGGCTTTCAACACCACCGCCTCCGGCCTGCAATATGAAGACACTGTTGTGGGCGAAGGCGCCGAAGCACGTGCCGGCCAGACCGTGACCGTGCACTACACCGGCTGGCTCTACAACAACGGCGTGCAGGGCGCCAAGTTCGACTCCAGCAAGGACCGCAACGACCCCTTCGTCTTTCCCCTGGGCGCCGGCATGGTGATCAAGGGCTGGGACGAAGGCGTGCAAGGCATGAAGGTCGGCGGCCAGCGTACGCTGCTGATCCCCGCCGAACTCGGCTACGGCGCCCGCGGCGCCGGCGGCGTGATCCCGCCCAATGCCACGCTCAAGTTCGACGTGGAACTGCTGGCCGTCTGAAGCCGGCCCTGCCCATGAAAAAAGCGGCCCCCGGGCCGCTTTTTTCATGCCTGTCCCGGAGTCCGGAGGAACCGGTCAGGGCTGCTGGGCAAACAGCGCCTTGTGCAGCGGTGCATAGGCCGCTTCGCCGACGGCCTCGCGGATGCGCGGCGCCAGTGCCGCCAGCTGCTCGTAGCCCATGGCGGCCTCCACGGCAAGGTTGAGCCTGAAACCCTTGAGCCCGAGCTTGCCCGTCAGCGCCACGGCCAGCGGATAGGCCTGCCGGTAGCGCTGCCTCCTGCCCTCGCCCGCGTCGCCGGGCTCTGCGGGTTCGGGCGCCGCAGCCGCCTGCGCCGAAGCCACCTCCGGCGGCCGGGACTCGCGCGGCGCCAGCCATTGGCGGTCGACCAGCTTCATGATGTCGTCGCGGGTCACGCCCATGGCCGATGTGGCCTCCAGCACCTGGGCCAGGCTGCGCTGGCCGTCGAACAGCAGGAATGCGGAGCGCAGCCGCTGCGGCAGATCCGCATGGCGTTCCTTGAAAGCCTGCTGGCCGGCGAGTGTTTTGACGAAATGCATGAAGCCCGCAACCTCCCCTGTGTTCTCTGCATGCAGGGTGTCATAGTGGTAAGCAATTGCAAGGCGGGTTTTCCTGAAAACCGCCCGCATCTTGCGTTTGCTCAAAAAAAAGAAAGCGGCCTGCGCTTGGTCTTCAACATTTTCCATATGAAATCTATGGATAAACCAGAGCTGGCAAGCGTTGGCAGCTCGCAATGAAAGAGCATTCAGGCAGCGCCGCGCCTGCGGCGCCAGCCATCCCAGCGGCTGACCAGCCAGGTCACGGCAAAGCCCGCCGGCACGCCGAACACGCCGGCCGAAATCGGCTGTATGCCCCACCAGAGTTCGTCGCTGCGCAGCATGGATGGCAGCACGCCCTGCAGGCCGGGCACATGGGCCAGCATGTAGTACACCGCCACCGCCAGCCCCAGCAGCATGCCGGCCACGGCGCCGCGCCGCGTGGCGCCGCGCCAGAAGATGCCCAGCACCATGGCCGGCACGAAGGCCGAGGCCGCCAGCGAGAACGAGGCCGAAACCATGGGCAGGATGTCCGACGAGCGCCGCGCGGCCACGAAGGCGGCCGACAGCGCGACCACCAGCAGCGTGAACTTGGACAGGATGACGCGCTGCTCGGGCGAGATGCGCCGCGCCCCCGGGGGCAGCTGCCGCTTCTGCCAGCGCTCCTGGAAGTACAGGTCGCGCACCAGGGCATTGCTGATGGTCAGCAGCAGGCCGTCGGCCGTGGACAGCGCCGCCGCCAGGCCGCCCGCCGCCACCAGGCCCGAGACCACGTAAGGCATGCCGCCCAGCTCGGGCGTGGCCAGCATGATGAGGTCGGCGCCCATGTGGATCTCGGCGAACTGCAGCATGCCGTCGCCGTTGATGTCCTCCACCGACAGCAGCGAGCCATCCACATGCGACCACTGCGCGATCCAGTTCGGCAGGTCGTCAAAGCGCGTGCCCACCAGGTTGTGCAGGACTTCGTACTTGACCAGCACTGCCAGGGCGGGAGCGCTCAAATACAGCAAGCCGATGAAGAACAGGCTCCACGCCACCGAGCGCCGCGCGCCAGACACCGAGGGCGCCGTGTAGTAGCGCGTGAGCAGGTGCGGCAGCCCGGCCGTTCCCACCATGAGGCAGAACATGAGGGCCAGGAAATTGCGGCGGCTGTTCTCGTACTCGGCCTGCTGCTGCGGCGTGCCATGCGGGTCGCCCGCAAAAGGCTGGCTGTGCAGCGCAATGCCGCCCATGGGCTTGGCCCGCTCATGGGTTTCGTGCAGCTCGCGCGTCCAGCGCTCGCGCGCCGTGGCCTCATCGCGCGGCATGGCGGCCAGTTCGCGGCTGGCAGCCATGATGGCGCCGATATTGCCGCTGCTGTTGCGCAGCTCGCGGATGTGCTCGCTCAGCGCCTGGCGCTCGGCCGCCAGCACGCTGGGTACGTCGCGCAGCTTGGCTTCGAGCACCCGGGCGCGCAGCTCATAGGCCTCCACGGCGGATTTCTCGGCTTCGGAGGCCAGCAGCCCGTGCTCCAGCTGCGCGATCTTGCCCAGTTGCTGGGTGTAGCTGACCGGAGCCCAGTACGAGCCCAGCTGCTTGTAGGCCAGCCACGACACGGGAATCATGAAGGCCAGCAGCATCACCACATACTGGGCCACCTGGGTCCAGGTGATGGCCCGCATGCCGCCCAGGAAGGAGCACAGCAGCACACCGCCCAGGCCCAGCATGATGCCGATCTCGAACTGCACGCCGGTCAGGCGCGAGGCGATCAGCCCCACGCCGTAGATCTGCGCCACCACGTAGGTGAACGAGCACATCACCGCGGCCAGCGCGGCAATGATGCGCGGCCAGCGCCCGCCATAGCGCACCTGGAAGAAATCCGGCACGGTATAGAGCTTCATGGCCCGCAGATAGGGGGCGATCAGCATGCCCACCAGGCAAAAGCCGCCCGTCCAGCCCAGCACATAGGCCAAGCCGCCCACCTGCCCCGGCGCGCCGGCAAAGCCCTGCAGGTACAGCGCGCCCGACAGGCTGATGAAGGAGGCCGCGCTCATCCAGTCCGCCGCAGCGGCCATGCCGTTGTACAGCGGCGGAATGCGCCGCCCCGCGACGTAGTACTCCTCGGGGTTGCTGGTGCGCGAATAGACGCCGATCCCCGCATACACCATGACGGTGCAGAACAGGAAGATCGGCCCTATCCAGTGGCGCGACAGCCCGCGCCCCTCGGCCCACAGCATGGCCAGCACAAACCCGGCCACGCCCAGCACGTACAGGAACAGGATACGGTGCAGCCGCCAGTAGTAGGCCCTGGACAGCGCCAGCTGCTCAGGCATGGGGCATCGAGGTGCTGGAAGGCGGGTGCGGCGATGCTGCCGCGTCCTCGCGGGCAGGCGCACCGCCGGCAGGAGGCTGGCGTTCGAAATAATCCATGGCCACACAATAGACCACGATGAGGGCCAGGAACATCAGGACCGCCCCCTGGGCCGCCATCCAGTACGCGATGGGCCAGCCCGGCACCAGGGCCTGCAGGTCGCGGGCGAAATAGCAGGTGCCAAACGAGGCTGCCCCCCAGATCGTCAGCAGCAGGGCCTTGAGCCTGAGGTGGTGGGAGCCGTGCAGGTCGGGCGGAAAGACCGCCCCCGCCGGTACGCCGAAGCCGTCGACGGCATCGGCCGTTTCGGCGTCAGAGCCATGCGAACCATGCAAAGGCGCACGCGGCATCTGCATGGCTCGGCTCGGGCGGGCTTAGTTCGCCAGGCGCTGCCAGGTGGAGACCACGCTGTCAGGGTTGAGCGAGATGGACGAAATGCCCTCGTCCGACAGCCACTGGGCGAAGTCGGGATGGTCCGAGGGCCCCTGGCCGCAGATGCCCACGTACTTGTTCTGGTCGCGGCAGGCCTTGATGGCGCGCGCCAGCATCTTCTTGACGGCGGGATCGCGCTCGTCGAAGTCGGCCGCCAGCAGCTCCAGGCCGGAGTCGCGGTCCAGGCCCAGCGTGAGCTGGGTCAGGTCGTTGGAGCCCACGGAGAAGCCGTCGAAGTACTCGAGGAACTCGTCGGCCAGGATGGCGTTGGACGGAACCTCGCACATCATGATCAGCTCCAGGCCGTTCTCGCCGCGCTGGAGGCCGTTCTCGGCCAGCAGCTCGGTCACGCGCTTGGCCTGGCCCAGCGTGCGCACGAACGGGATCATGATCTTGACGTTGGTCAGGCCCATGTCCTCGCGCACGCGGCGCAGCGCCTCGCATTCCATCTTGAAGGCTTCGCCGAAGTCGGCCGAGATGTAGCGCGCCGCACCGCGGAAGCCCAGCATGGGGTTCTCTTCCTCGGGCTCGTAGCGGCTGCCGCCGATGAGCTTGCGGTACTCGTTGGACTTGAAGTCCGACATGCGCACGATCACCGGCTTGGGCCAGAAGGCCGCGGCAATCGTGGCCACGCCTTCGGCCACCTTGTCCACGTAGAAGGCGCGCGGCGAGGCATGGCCGCGGGCCACGGACTCGACGGCCTTCTTCAGGTCGGCATCCACGGCAGGGTAGTCCAGGATGGCCTTGGGGTGCACGCCGATGTTGTTGTTGATGATGAACTCCAGGCGGGCCAGGCCCACGCCCTCGTTGGGCAGCTGGGCGAAGTCGAAGGCCAGCTGGGGATTGCCCACGTTCATCATGATCTTGGTCTTGATGGCCGGCATCTCGCCGCGCTTGACCTCGGTCACCTCGGTCTCGAGCAGGCCGTCATAGATCTTGCCGGTATCGCCTTCGGCGCAGGAAACGGTCACCAGCGTGCCGTCCTTGAGCAGCTCGGTGGCATTGCCGCAGCCCACGACGGCGGGAATGCCCAGCTCGCGCGCGATGATGGCCGCGTGGCAGGTACGGCCGCCGCGGTTGGTGACGATGGCCGAGGCCTTCTTCATCACCGGCTCCCAGTTGGGGTCGGTCATGTCGGTCACCAGCACGTCGCCGGCCTGGACCTGGTCCATCTGCGAGATGTCGGACACCAGGCGCACGGGGCCGGTGCCGATCTTCTGGCCGATGGCGCGGCCTTCGGCCAGCACGGTGCCCGTGCCCTTGAGCTTGTAGCGCTGCTCGGCCTGGCCCTTGGACTGGCTCTTCACCGTCTCGGGGCGTGCCTGCAGGATGTAGAGCTGGCCGTCGGTGCCGTCCTTGCCCCACTCGATGTCCATGGGGCGGCCGTAGTGCTGCTCGATCACCAGCGCATAGTGGGCCAGCTGCTGCACTTCCTCGTCGGTCAGCGAATAGCGGTTGCGCAGCTCGTGGGCCACGTCGGTGGTCTTGACCAGCTTGCCGGATTCGGCCTTTTCCTCGGGCGTGGCGAACACCATCTGGATCAGCTTGGAGCCCAGGTTGCGGCGGATCAGCGCCTTCTTGCCGGCCTTGAGCATGGGCTTGTGCACGTAGAACTCGTCGGGGTTCACGGCGCCCTGCACCACGGTTTCGCCCAGGCCGTAGCTGGAGGTGATGAAGACCACCTCCTCGAAGCCGGACTCGGTGTCGATGGTGAACATCACGCCGGCGGCGCCCAGGTCGGAGCGCACCATGCGCTGCACGCCGGCCGACAGGGCCACCACGTCATGGGCAAAGCCCTTGTGCACGCGGTAGGAAATGGCACGGTCGTTGTACAGCGAGGCGAACACTTCCTTCATCTTGTGCAGCACCTGCTCGATGCCCACCACGTTGAGGAAGGTTTCCTGCTGGCCGGCGAACGAGGCGTCGGGCAGGTCTTCCGCTGTGGCGGAGGAGCGCACGGCGAACGATGCCTCGGCATTGCCGCCCTGCAGGCGGGCAAATTCGTCGCGGATGGCCTTTTCCAGGTCGGCCGGGAAAGGCTGGCTTTCGACCATGGCGCGGATTTCGGCGCCCACGGCGGCCAGGGCGCGCACGTCGTCCACGTCCAGGGCTGCCAGCTTGGCCGAAATCTTGTCGGCCAGGCCTTCGAAGGCCAGGAATTCGCGGAAGGCGTGGGCCGTGGTGGCAAAGCCGGTGGGCACGCGCACGCCCTGCGGCAGCTGCGAGATCATTTCGCCGAGCGAGGCGTTCTTGCCGCCTACGGACTCGACATCGGTCATCCTCAGTTTTTCAAAGGGAACGACCAGGGCGGTCGCCTCGAACAGTTGAGACATGGGAAAGCTCCAAAGTTAAAAAACCGGTGCCGGCGCGATCCCCGGGCTGAATGGCCGGGGCGCGCAAACCCACGCTGCATCGATGCAGTGCTTTGCTGTTCTGGGTGTCGACCGTCAACGAGCATGGGCTGGAAATTGGGAATAATGGGCGCCATTGTAGGCTCAGCCGCCTGTCCCCGCGCAGCTGGCAAAAATTAACAAGCCGGCTCCGGATGCCCTGTCCGCCCGGCCACCTCACCGCGCACCATGCATACCCATACGATTTTTGTCATCTCCGACGGCACCGGCATCACGGCCGAGACCTTTGGCACGGCCATCATGGCCCAGTTCGACACCAAGCCGCGGCTGGTGCGCCTGCCTTTCGTGGATTCCATGGACAAGGCCCACCAGGCCGTGCGCCAGATCAACCACGTGGCCGAGGTGGAGAACCACAAGCCCATCGTCTTCACCACGCTGGTCAACCAGGAGCACCTGGAAATGATCGAGGCCAACTGCAAGGGCAAGGTTTTCGACATGTTCGGCACCTTCGTGCGCCCGCTGGAGCAGGAGCTGGGCCAGAAGTCGCTGCACCGCGTGGGGCGCTTCTCCGACATCAGCGAGAGCAAGGAATACCTGGAGCGCATGGAGGCCATCAACTACACGCTGGCCCATGACGACGGCCAGACCAACCACGACCTCACGGGCGCCGACGTGATCCTGGTCGGCGTGAGCCGCTCGGGCAAGACGCCGACCAGCCTGTACCTGGCCATGCAGTTCGGCCTGAAGGTGGCCAACTATCCGCTGATTCCCGAGGATTTCGAGCGCAAGCAGCTGCCGCCGGCGCTGGAGCCCTACCGCAAGAAGCTGTTCGGCCTGACCATCGATCCGCAGCGCCTGTCCAGCATCCGCAACGAGCGCCGCCCGGACTCCAAGTACGCCAGCCTGGCCAACTGCCGCTACGAGGTGGCCGAGGCCGAGGCCATGATGCGCCGCAGCGGCATCCGCTGGCTCTCGAGCACGACCAAGTCCATCGAGGAAATCGCCACCACCATCCTGCAGGAAGTGCTGCCCTCGCACCTGGGCTACTGATACTGATCCGCAGCCCTACCCCGCCCGGCCCGGCAACCGCTCCAGCGACGGATGGCCAGGCAGCACCTCGAGCAGGTAGTCGACAAAGGCGCGCACCTTGGCCGGCACGTACTGCCGGTCGCGGAAGCAGGCAAAGAAGTCCAGCGTGCCGTCCTCGAATTGCAGCTGGCCCTTGCGTCCGGCCTTGAGCGCCAGCGGCACCAGCCGCCCCTCCTGCACATAGCGGTGGGCGATGAAGCTGCCGGCCCAGACAATGCCGCCGCCGGCCACGGCAAATTCGGTCAGCGCATCGATGTCGGAACCTATGGCCGCCATGCGCAGCGGCGGATCCGTGCGCCGGCCGTCGCGCACGAACGGCCAGCGCATCAGGCGCCCGTCGCGCTCGCTCCGGTACAGCAGGCAGGCATGCTGCAACAAGTCCTCGGCCACCTGCGGGCGGCCATGCCTTTCCAGGTAGGAGGGCGCGGCGCACAGGATGCGCGGCACGGCCGCCAGCGGCCGCACCGACATGCCGGGCTCCAGCACGTCGCGGTAGCGGATGCTGACGTCCACATCCTCCTTGAGCACATCCACGTCGCGGTCCGTCACCAGCAGCTCCAGCGCCAGCCGCGGATGGCGCTGCGTGAAGGCCGGCAGCAGCGGCGCCAGCACATGGCGGCCGAAGGCGGCCATGCAGGCCACGCGCAGCCGCCCGTGCAGCTCGCCATGGACCAGGGACACGTCGGACTGGGCTTTTTCCAGCTCGTCGAGCACGGGCGCCACGCGGGCCAGATAGCGTTCGCCGGCCGCCGTCAGCGCCATGGAACGCGTGGTGCGCGTGATCAGCCGCGTGCCCAGCTCGCGCTCCAGGCGCGCGATGTTCTGGCTGGCGGCCGCCGGGGAGATGCCCAGCTGGCGCGCGGCCGAGGCGATGGAGCCCCCCTCCAGGGCTTTGACAAAGGTTTCGATGGCACGCAGATTCGGCATGAATGCGAATGTATCGCCAAATGCATTCGCAATTTCAGCTTACGAGTCATGCAAGCCGGGGCCACCTACCGCGGCGGCGGCGGGCTGCGTACAGTGCGGGCCTGGTTCGGGGCCTTCCCTTTCCGGCCCCGGTTCCCATCCTTCCCCCAAACGACGGCATGACACCCACACAGAACATCGCCAGCAACGGCGCCCGCCCGCGCCGCAAGCTGCATCCCCGCTACACACCCATCGTCTTTGCCTTCTACATGGCCGGCATCATGGCCTTTCTCATGTGCTGCACCATCGTGGCGGCCAACAGCGGCCTGGGTGCAGGCTATCTGCAGCGCGTGCTGCAGGCCTATGCCCTGGCCATGCCCGTGGCCTTTTGCTGCGTGATCCTGGTGCGCCCCGTGGTGGCACGGCTGGTGGCGATGACGGTGCATTCCGGCTGATCCGCTACTGGATCAATAGCTTCTGGCGCCTTTCGGTCATTGTTTTCCAGCCGATTTATCCACAAAAACTAGGCAGCCGGGGCGCCAGCCGCTACGAAAATATATTGCAGCGTACCGTCGCTGCCGCGCACGGGGTCGCAGCGCATGCCCCAGATGCGCTCGGCCAGCGCCGGCTGCAGCACCTCTTCGGCAGCCCCGTGGAACACGCCGGCCGTGCCGCCCAGCACCAGCACATCGTCGGCGTAGCGCAGCGCCAGGTTCAGGTCGTGGATCACGGCCACCACGCCCACGCCCTGCTCGCGGGCCCAGCCGCGCAGCAGCTGCATGGCATGGTGCTGGTGCGCCAGGTCCAGCGCGGCCGTGGGCTCGTCCAGCAGCAGCCAGCGCGCGCGGCCGTCGCCGGGCGATTCCCAGATCTGCGCCAGGGCCCGCGCCAGGTGGGCGCGCGCCCGTTCGCCGCCCGAGAGCGTGTTGATATTGCGCTGCGCCAGGGGGGCCACGCCGGTCAGCGCCAGCGCCTCGGCCACGATGGCTTCCTCGCGCGGGCTGGGCTGGCCGCGGTGCGGGTAGCGGCCCAGCTCCACCACCTCCTGCACCGTGAAGTCGAAGGCCACGGCGCAGTCCTGGGGCATGAAGGCACGGCGGCGCGCCAGGCCCTCCATGCCCAGGGCGGTCAGGTTGCACCCGTCCAGCAGTACCGCGCCCTGCTGCGGCGCGCGCTCGCCGACCAGCATGGACATCAGCGTGGACTTGCCCGCGCCGTTGGGCCCCAGGATCGCGGTGAAGCGCCCGGCCCGCAGCGCAGCCTGCACCGTGGCCAGGCGCGGCCCGCGCGCCACGCCCACGCCCAGGCCGCGGCATTCCATGACGGAGACGGCACTCATACCTTGCTCCTGAACTGGCGCAGCATGGCCAGGAACAGCGGCACGCCGATGAAGGCCGTGAGCACGCCCAAGGGCAGCTCGGCCGGCTTGACCACGGTGCGCGCCACGGCATCGGCGCCCACCACCAGCGCCGCCCCCAGCAGGGCCGAACCCGGCAGCACGATGCGGTGATCGGGCCCGGCCGCCAGCCGCACCCAGTGCGGCGCCACCAGGCCGATGAAGCCGATCACGCCGGTCGTCGCCGTCACGGCGCCCACGGCCAGGGCCGCGACCAGCACCGCGCGGCGCTTGGTGCGCTCCACCGCCACGCCCAGCAGGCCGGCCTGGGCCTCGCCCAGCGCAATCGCGTTCAGGGGCCGCGCCAGCGCCAGGCCCGCGGCCAGGCTGGCCGCCACGGCAGCGCCGACCAGGGCCACGGCGCTCCAGCGCGCGGCGCCCAGGCTGCCCAGCAGCCACATCTGCAAGTTGCGCAGCTGCTCGTCGGTGGAGATGAAGCTCAGAAAACCCAGGCCGGCGCCGGCCAGCGCATTCACGGCCACGCCGGCCAGCAGCATCAGGCCCATGCGCGTACCGCCCTGGGCCTGGCCCAGCGCATAGATCAGCGCCGTCACCAGCAGGCCGCCGCCGAATGCCATGGCGATCAGCGCCCAGCTGCCCAGCGTATGCGGCAGCCAGGGCAGATACACGCTGCCCAGCACGATGGTGAGAGCCGCCGCCAGGGCCGAGCCGCTGCTCACGCCGATCAGGCCGGGATCGGCCAGCGGGTTGCGGAACAGACCCTGCATCAAGGCGCCCGCCAGCCCCAGGCCGGCGCCCGCGGCCACGCCCATGAGCAGGCGCGGCAGGCGGATATTGAAGAACACCAGTTGCTCCGGCCCCGCCGGTGAATGCCCCGTGACCGCATTGGCGATGACGGACAGCAGCTGCGCCGGAGCGATCGCATAGGCGCCGCTGGCGCTGCCCAGCACCACGGCCGCCAGCACCAGCATCAGGCCCAGCAGCAGCGTGGCCCGGCGGCTCAGGCGGCCGCTGGCCGTGCGCCAGCGGGATGCGGCCGAAGATGGCGGGGCCTTGCCGGCAGCCGGGCAGCGCAGCGACGGCTGGGATTGCGCTCTCTTTCTCTCGGCGCCGGCGGCCGTCTGCGGCAGGCTGCCCATCAGGCCACCCACTGCAAGGTACGCAGGTGCAGGGCCTGCACGGCGCCGGGCAGGCGCGGGCCGAAGCCCAGCAGGTGGCTGGCTTCCAGCGCCACCAACGCCTTCTTCGCATAGGCCGGCGTCAGCGCCAGCTCGGGCCGCTGCCAGAAGGCCGTCTCGCCGCCCAGGGCTTCGATGCCCTGGGTGGTGCTGATGATGACTTCGGGCGCCGCGCTGGCCAGGGCCTCGGCGGTCAGCGGGCGGTAGCCTTCGAACTGGTCGATCACGTTCGCCGCACCCGCATAGGCCATCAGCGCCTGGGCCGCCGTGCCGCGCCCGGCCACCATGGGACTGCCCGAATGCGCGAGGATGAACAGCACGCGCGGCTTGCGCGTGGCCTGCGCCACCTGGGCCTGCACGCCGGCCCACTGGGCATCGAGCTGCGCCATCAAGGCCGTGGCCTGCTGCGCCCTGCCGGTCTCGCGGCCCACCACGGCGACTTTCTCCTGCACCTCGGCCCAGTTGTGGCGCGACGGCACCAGCGCCACGCGCACGCCGGCCTGGCGGATCTGCTCCAGCACCACGGGCGGCCCCGCCTCGCTGGTGCCGATCACGGCATCGGGCCTGAGCGACAGCAGCCCTTCGGCCGAGAGCTGGCGCACATAGCCGACCTTGGCGGTCCTGCGCGCGGCTTCGGGGTAGAGGCTGGTGGTGTCGGTGCCCACGAGCTGGTCCTGCGCCTGCAGCAGGTAGACCACCTCGGTCAGCGCGCCGCTGAGCGAGACCAGCCGGCGCCTCTTGGCCTGTGCCGCGGACACGGATGCAGACGCCGGCGCAGAAGAGGCCTGCGCCAGCGCCGCACCGGGCAAGGCCCCGGCCAGCGCCGCGCCCGCCAGGCATTTCAGGCCGCGGCGGCGGCCGGCCAGGGCCATTCCGGCCGTCATGCCGCCACCTCGGCCCGGCAGTCCAGGCGCGGCAGTCCGGCCACCAGTTCGCGCCATGCCGGCAGCTCGGCCTGGCCGGGCTTGCGCTCGCCAAAGAACATGGCCATCAGCTCGCCCGCGGCGTCGAAGACTTCCACGGCCGTGACGATGCCGTCCGCCGTGGGCTTGCGCACCACCCAGGCCGTGTCGATCAGGTCGGTGCGCAGGTGCAGGTTGAAGCCCCTGTCGAGCACATTGATCCAGCGCGCGCCGCCCGGCGTGTCCAGGGGCTGGATGTTGCTCACGGGGCCGGTGTGGATCTGGATGCAGCCCTTGCTGCCCACGAACACCATGATGGACACGCCGTCCACGGCCGCGTCGCCCAGCAGCCGGACCACGGCCGCGGGCTCCAGGCGTTCGCAGAATTGCGGCACCAGGCGCAAGGCCTGCTGGCGCTCCACACCGAATGTGCGCAGCATCTCGAAGAAGTCGTGCGTGTCCTGGAGTTCGCTCCAGGCCCGGGCCAGTCCGGCCACGTCGATTTCCGTGTCGGCCCGGGGCGCAGACCTGGGCATGGCGGGACGGAACACATGGCCGGCGGAAGGCTCGGCAAAGCGCTCGACCAATGCATCCCAGGCCGCCATGTCCGTGGCTTCGCGCGCGAAGACCTTGTGCACGGCGCAGCCGCTGGCATCGAAGAACTGCAGGCTGCGCGCGGCCGGGCGGTTGCCATTGGCGCCATCGGCCACGGCAAATCCCGCATGCCAGTGCATGAAGAACAGGCGCAGGTCGATCTCGCGGCTCAGCGCCAGCCCGACCGGCCCGGTGGCGGAAACGTTCTGGTAGACACCGGTCTTTTCGTGGACCGTGGATTCGTTGCGCGTGAGCGCCATGACTTCGCCGCAGGCCTCCAGGCCCTGCAGGATGGCCAGCCATTCGGCGCGCAGCGGCGTGGCCTTGAGCGCGTACCCGTGCGCGCCGCCATGGGCGGCCACCACGGCGCCCTCGCTCAGTTGCAAGGCCTCGGCGGCATCCCGGGCACGCAGGCCGGACTGGCGCTTTTCGGCAAAGCGCTGGCGGATGGCGGCCGCATCGCCGCCCAGGGACGGCGCGCGAACGGTTGCATGATTCATCGTGGTAGGGGTCATTGAAGAGTCTCCAGTGGCTCGTGCCAGAGCACGGAAAAGGGAAGAGAAGCAGGGCCCGAGGTACCTGCCAGCGCCTGGATGGCGGCGGCGCGGCTGGCCGCAGCCTGCTCCTGCGCCGCCTGCTGCCAGCGCTGGCACAGGCGCAGCAGAAAGGCGCGCATGTCGGGAGAGCGGTCCGCATCCCCGGCCGGCCGGGCCAGAAGCGCCAGCTGTTCGGCCACCCTGGAGGCCATGGCAGCCTTGTGCGCCGTGCAGCAGCCATTGCCGAAGCCGGTCATCAGCGCCAGCGTGGCCGCCA
Source organism: Comamonas sp. w2-DMI (assembly GCF_040187735.1). Lineage (NCBI taxonomy): Bacteria > Pseudomonadati > Pseudomonadota > Betaproteobacteria > Burkholderiales > Comamonadaceae > Comamonas > Comamonas sp. w2-DMI. The sequence goes on from NZ_JBANEL010000017.1 coordinate 38,068, forward strand.
GCAGCGCCTCGCCCTCGGTCAGCAGGTATTCCTCGTCCCGGGAACCTGGCGTGCCGCGCTCGTGGCCGGCTTCGGTTTCCTGGGCGCTGTCCTGGGCGGCCTGGGCCTGGCCGGGCTTGTCGGCGAATCTGTGCATACCCCTCTCCCATTGAAAAACATGGAAAAACCAGCGCTATCGCTTGCACATCAAGCGCCGGCAGCTATCAATTCAGAAGAACCGGCTCAAAAATCCTGCACCAGCGAGACGCGCAAGTTGCGGCCCGGCTGGGTGTAGGCATCGACATAGGCGGGGTTGCCCGTGAGGCCGCGCACATCGCTCCAGCGCCAGTACTTCTTGTCGGTCAGGTTGTAGAGGCCCACGTTCAGGCGCGTGCCGGGGCGGATGCGCCACTGCGCGCTCAGGTCCAGCACCGTGGCCGCGGGGCTGAGCCAGGCGCCTTCGGCGGCATCCCCGGCCTTCTTGCCGGCCCAGTGCGAGGCGGCGAGCTGCACGCCCACCCGGGCTGCGTCATAGCGCACGCCCACCACCAGCTGCCGGGGCGAGATGGTGTCCAGCGGCGTATCGGTATTGGTTTGCCGCCCCCTGGTGTAGCCGTAGGCCGCGTGGGTGCGCCAGTTGCCGCCCGCATGGCGGCCCCAGTCGTAATCGGCCTTGAGCTCGAAGCCGCTGATGCGCACGCGGTCCAGGTTGACCGACTGGTAGATGCCGGGGTTGTTGCGGTTGCCGGGCTGGCCCGAGACCAGCTGCTGGTCCTGGATGAAGTCCTTGTAGCGCCCCGTGAAGACCGCCGCATCCACCTTCAGGCGCTCGAGGCGGCCGCGCAGGCCCAGCTCGAAGGTATTGCTCTTTTCGGGCTTGAGGTCGGGGTTGGGAATGTTCCTGTAGTAGTAGAACGGGTTCTCGAAATAGGCGTTGATCTGGCCCGCATTGGGCGCCCGGAAGCCCGCGGCGTAATTGCCGTAGACCGACCAGGCATCGCTGGCCTGGAACATCACGCCGAGCTTGGGCGAGACGGCGGAAGCCGAGTTGCTGGCCACTGCGGGCAGAAAGCCGGCCTGCCTGGGCCGGATGCTGTAGTGCTCGGCGCGCACGCCGGGCGTGACCGTCCACAGGCCGTAGTTGAGCTCGGCCTGGGCGAACAGGGCCGTCGATGTCTCCGTGGTGTCGGGGAAGCGCTTGAGCGGGAAGCTCTCGCCCGCGGCCGGCGTCACCCCGTTCTGCTCGTTGACCACCTTGTTGCGGCTGTAATCCACGCCGTAGGTGAACTTGCCGCTGGCCGAGGCGCCCCAGCGCAGCAGCTTGCTGGCCTGGGCATGCAGCTGCAGCGCATCCTCGTCATAGGTGACGTCGCGCTCCCGGTAAGGCAGGTTGAGCCGGGTCTCGTTCACCCATTCGCGCGAATCGGCGCTCTGGTAGCTGGCCATGAGACGCAGCTCGTCGGCCCAGGCGGCACCCAGCTGCTGCCACTGGCCCTGCCAGCTCGCGCGCCAGCGCTGCATGCGGGTACGGGCCTGGGAATCCAGCGTGGTGCCGGTCAGCCCAGCGCCCCGGGCGCTGAGCAGTTCGTAGTCGGCGCGCTTATCCACGTTTTCCAGCGTGAACACATGTTTTTGCACGGCCGACGGGGTGTAGACCAGACGGCCCAGCAGCGAGTGGCTTTGGTCGCTTTCGGGATTGGGTGCGGTGCGGCTGCTGCCCACGCCATGGTTGACGCCCATGTTCTCCAGCGCATGCGCGCGGCCGATGCCGGCCGACAGCAGCCAGCTCCACTCCCCGCTGGCGCGGCCGGCCAGCGTGGCGTCCACGCGCTTGCCATTGTCCGAGCCGTCGTAGCTGGCCGATACGCGCCCGCCGATGGCCTTGCCGTCCTGGAGCAGGTCGCCGGGCTCCATGGTGATGAAGTTCACCAGGCCACCCATGCCGTCCGAGCCATAGAGCGCGGGCACCGCGCCGCGCAGGATTTCCACGCGCTGCACCAGCCCCAGATCCAGGTAATCGCGGCCGAAGGCGTTGGCACTGAACGAATAGCTGCGCGGCAGGCGCACACCGTCCACCAGCATCAGCACGCGGTTGCCTTCCAGGCCGCGGATGTTGAAGCCGCTGTTCTGGTCGCGCCCCGCCGACGAGCCTGCCAGCGTGAAGCGCGCAGGCGCACGCGGCACGGTCACATTGGGCAGGCGCCCGGCCAGTTCGCGGATGTCGCCGATCTGCGCCTCCTCCATCTGACGGGCATTGATCACGTCCACGCTCATTGGCAGGGCATCGGGGTCCTGCTCGTCGCGCGAGGCGCTGACCACGACGTCGCGCATCACCGGCGCATGGCGGCCCGCCGCTGCGGCAGCCACGGTGGCCGCCTGGGCCTGTCCGGCCTCGGGTTCCGCCGCCCAGGCACTGCCGGCACAGGCCAGCGCGCATGCCCAGGCCAGCGGATGGAGCGCAATGCAGGCGCGCGAATGCAAAACGGTGGCTGACGCCATACCAGAAACCCTCTCTGTATTTGGAATGAAAACAAGAGCTGGCTTCTGGAAGCGGCCGCAGGCTTCAGGCCTGCAGCCCGCACCGCATGTGCTGGCTGGGATGCACTTAGTATATGCGAATCATTCTCATTAATTCATAAAACCATGCGCGCATTCCGCGAAAGCGCAAACCTGCCGCGGCCCTCCCGGTCGTGCCGCCCAACGCAAGAAGGACTGCCGCAGCAGTCCTTCTTGCAGGGTGTTCCCCGCCCGCCCGGGGCCGTGGCGAACGATGCGATGTCAAGGCACGGGTTGCTGGATCCACTGCGCAATGTCGGCCACCGCTTCTGCCTCCATGCCGGCATAGCCATGCCAGTGCATGGCATGGCAGGGGTCGCCGGACGGATTCCCGCCGCCCTCCACCAGCATGATTTTTTTCACCGGTGCCTGGGTGAGGCTTTGCAGCACCCCGGGCAGGGCGCCCGGAGGGCAGATGCGGCAGGCATCCCTGGCATGGTGGAACAGCAGGACTGGCACGCGGATATGGCCCAGGTCCAGGCTTTGCATGGAGCCGGGCTCCCTGGCATCCACAATGCTGGAACTGAGCACCACGCCGGCAATCACGCCATCGGGCAGCTGGCTGGCGGCGGCGGCCGCCGAGGTCGTGCCACGGCTGGTGCCCACCAGCCACAGGGGTGCTGAACTGCGCTGCCTGACGGCATCAACCACCTTGCGCACGTCCTCCATGTGTTCGGGCGACATGCGCTCCCGGGGGGTGATCTCCTGCCCGTTGGCGCGGCCGAAGATGGCCACATTCAGGCCATGGGCCACGAAATCCTGCTCGGTGCGCACCAGAAAATTGTTGCTGCTCGGCCTGCCCTGCTCCATCTTGCCAAAACCGCCCAGCCCGCCGGGAAACAGCAGCACGGTTGCCATGGCCCGGGGCGCCGGATGCCAGAACACCGTGGTCTCCACCCCCGTCCGGGTGGGCAGTTTCAGCACCGATCCCTGCTCCTGCCCGAGGGCCGCAGGCATGAGCGCGGCCAGGCACAGGCCGGCGCATAGCGAACGAATGGCGGAAATGGCTGGCATGGTGCTCTCCCATAAGGCCCGGTCCTGGCAGCGATGTGATGGAAAGCTGCGGGCCAGCCGCAATGACGTGGCCTGCAGTGCCGCAAAGCATAGCCCTGCGCCCGGCTGCGGTCCACTCCGGCCGCCCCGGCTTGCCAGGCTGGCCCGGCAGGAGCAAGCCCCACCGGCAGCGCAAAAAAGGACTGCCTGGGCAGTCCTTTTTTCATAGCTATCAGCGCTTTTGCATCAAGCGCTTCAGTCCATTTTCATGCTCAATGGCGAATCATGAAGTCAAAGGCCGACAGCGCTGCCGTGGCTCCCGCGCCGGCGGCGATGATGATCTGCTTGAACGGCACGTTGGTGCAGTCGCCGGCGGCAAACACGCCGGGCAGATTGGTCTCGCCCTTGGCATTGATCTCGATCTCGCCAAAGCGCGTCAGGTTGACCGTGCCCTTGAGCCATTCGGTGTTGGGCAGCAGGCCGATCTGCACGAAGATGCCTTCCAGCGCCACGGTTCTGACCTCGTCCGTGGTGCGGTCCTTGTAGGTCAGGCCCGTCACCTTCTTGCCGTCGCCGTTCACCTCGGTGGTCTGGGCGTTGAGGATCACGGTCACGTTGGGCAGGGTGGCCAGCTTCTTTTGCAGCACGGCATCGGCCTTGAGCTCGCCGGCAAACTCCAGCACGGTCACGTGCCGGACCAGGCCGGCCAGATCGATGGCCGCCTCGATGCCCGAGTTGCCGCCGCCGATCACGGCCACGTCCTTGCCCTTGAACAGCGGGCCGTCGCAGTGCGGGCAATAGGTCACGCCCTTGGTGCGGTATTGCTCCTCGCCCGGCACGTTCATGTTGCGCCAGCGCGCCCCGGTGGACAGGATCACGGTCTTGGCCTTGAGCGATGCGCCGGATTCGGTCTGCACCTCGATCAGCCCGCCCTCCTCGGCCGCAGGAATCAGCTTGGCCGCGCGTTGCTGGCCCATGATGTCCACTTCGTAGTCGCGGATGTGGTTTTCCATCGCGGCGGACAGCTTGGGGCCTTCGGTCTTGCTGACCGAGATGTAGTTCTCGATGTCCACGGTGTCCAGCATCTGGCCGCCGATGCGGTCGGCCGCGATGCCGGTGCGGATGCCCTTGCGGGCCGCATAGATGGCCGCGGCCGCGCCGGCGGGGCCGCCGCCGACGATGAGCACGTCGAAGGCGCCCTTGGCCGAAATCTTCTCGGCTTCGCGCGCCGCGGCGCCGGTATCGACCTTGGCCACGATCTCGGCCAGCTCCATGCGGCCCTGCCCGAAGCGCTCGCCGTTGACGAAGACGGTGGGCACGCCCATGACTTCGCGGTCCTGCACTTCCTGCTGGAACAGGCCGCCGTCGATCGCGGTATGCGTGATCTTGGGATTGAGCACCGACATCAGGTTCAGCGCCTGCACCACGTCGGGGCAGTTGTGGCAGGACAGCGAGTAGTAGGTCTCGAAATGCAGCGGCGTGTCGATGTTCCTGACCTGCTCGAGCAGGTCGGCCGATTCCTTGGAGGGATGGCCGCCGACCTGCAGCAGCGCCAGCACCAGCGAGGTGAATTCATGGCCCAGTGGCACGCCGGCAAAGCGCACGCCGGTGTCCACGCCGGGATTGGTGATCAGGAACGAGGGCTTGCGCACGGGCAGGTCGTTGTTCTCGACGACGGTGATCTTGTCGCTGAGTTCCTTGATCTCCTGCAGCAGTTCCTTGAGCTCGGCAGCACCCTTGCTGTCATCCAGCGAAGCCACCAGCTCCACCGGACGCTGCAGGCGCTCCAGATAGGCTTTCAGTTGGGCTTTCAGGTTGTTGTCAAGCATTGGGAACTCCTTGTATCTTGCAAAAATTCGGGAAAAAAAAGCCCGGGCGCCAGGCACCCGGGCGTCTTCAACAGTTCAACTGTGAATGTTCAGCTTGCGCCGATCAGATCTTGCCGACCAGGTCCAGCGAAGGAGCCAGCGTCTTTTCGCCTTCCTTCCACTTGGCGGGGCAGACTTCACCGGGGTGCGAAGCCACGTACTGGGCAGCCTTGACCTTGCGCAGCAGGTCGGCAGCGTCGCGGCCGATGCCTTCGGCGGTGATTTCCATGGCCTGGATCACGCCCTGGGGATCGACGATGAAGGTGGCGCGGTCGGCCAGGCCCTGGCCTTCGCGCAGGCAGTCGAAGTTCTGGCTGATCTGCCATGTGGGGTCGCCCAGCATGGTGTACTTGATCTTGGCGATGGTGTCCGAGGTGTCGTGCCAGGCCTTGTGCACGAAATGGGTGTCGGTGGACACGGAGTACACCTCGACGCCCAGCTTCTGCAGTTCGTCATAGTGGTCAGCCACGTCGCCCAGCTCGGTGGGGCACACGAAAGTGAAGTCAGCGGGATAGAAGAAGAACACGGCCCACTTGCCCAGGACGTCCTTCTCGGTCACTTCGATGAACTTGCCGTTCTTGAAGGCTTGCGTCTTGAAAGGCTTGATGGTGGTGTTGAGTACGGACATTGCTGTTTCCTTTTGGTGAGTGATTGAACACAGGAGAAAGTGTAGGCCTCATTGAGCAATCAATCCAATCAATTGACTTGATATTATTGATTGCAAAAAACTATCTATCTTTCTTCTTCTTTGCAGGGCATGGCGGGCGCGGTGCGCCTGCAGAAAGGCCCTGCTCCCTATTTTGGACTGCAATTCGGGCATTTCAAGCCAAAGCCCGGCATGGCTGCCATGACATGACTTCTTGTCACAAGTCCGTCAGGCTGGCGGCTTCCTGCGGGACGCCGCTGCATGCACCTGGCGTAACGAGAACGCACCTCATATGCAGCCAATGCGCAAGGACGCGGGTTTAGTTGATCTATCGCATAAACCCTGGACAATCGAAGCCTGACAAAAGCCCCCCGGACAATCAACAAGGAAGGATTCCCCATGAAAGGCGACGCGCAAGCAATTTCCTGGCTGCAAGCCCAGCTCAAGAACGAGCTCACCGCCATCAACCAGTACTTTCTGCACTACCGCATGCTCAAGCACTGGGGCTTCGACAAGCTGGCCAAGAAGGAATACGAGGAATCCATCGGCGAAATGAAGCACGCCGACTGGCTGATGGACCGCATCTTCATGCTCGACGGCCTGCCCAACCTGCAGGACCTGGGCAAGCTGCAGATCGGCGAGGACGTGCCGGAACTGCTGGCCTGCGACCTGCGCCTGGAGCAGGCCGCCCAGCAGACCATCAAGGAAGGCATGGCCCACTGCGAATCCGTGCGCGACTACGTCTCGCGCGACCTGCTGCAGAAGATCCTGGACGATACCGAGGAGCACATCGACTTCCTCGAAACCCAGCTGGACCTGATCGAGAAGGTCGGCGTGCAGAACTATCTGCAGTCGCAGATGGGCGAGGTCGAGTGAGCGCGCCGGCAGGAAAAGCCGCCGGGCGGCCATGACAAAGCGGACCCCGGAGGTCCGCTTTTTTTATGCCGTCATGCCGCCTCGGACACGGCGCCCTGGCCCGAGGCCCGGCGGATGCGCACCGGAATCGACTTGTAGGAAGGCGTGCCGCTCTCCTGGTCGATGTAGTCGAGCGACACCAGCACATTGGCCTCGGGGTAGTAGGCCGCCACCGTGCCGCGGGCAATGCTGTACTCGATGGCGGTGATGTTTTCCATGCGCAGCAGGCGCGTGGACGAGACCGTCTCGATGTCCACCAGGTCGCCATGCTCGAGCCCGTGCGCCGCCAGATCCTCGGCATTCATGAACAGCACGTCACGGCGGCCGAACACGCCGCGGTAGCGGTCGTCCATGCCGTAGATGGTGGTGTTGTACTGGTCGTGGCTGCGGATGGTCACCAGGCGCAACACATCGTCGGGCCAGGGCTCGTAGCGCTCGCGCACGCCCGCAAACACCGAGAACATGGCCTTGCCCGTGGCGGTATTCCACTGGCGTTCGGTGGGCGGCAGCGGCATGCGAAAGCCGCCGGGCACGCGGATGCGCCGGTTGTAGTCGTCAAAGCCCGCCACCGTGCGCTCGATGAGGTCGCGGATGCGGTCGTAGTCTGCAATCAGGCCCAGCCAGTCCACCCTGCTGCCCGGCAGCGTCGCCCGGGCCATGCCGGCGACGATGGCGCACTCCGAGCGCAGATGCTCCGAGGCAGGCTTGAGCTTGCCGGCCGAGGCATGGACCATGGACATGGAGTCCTCGACGGTGATGGACTGCGGCCCGCCGGCCTGCACATCCACCTCCGTGCGCCCCAGCACCGGAAACAGAAAGGTCTGCTTGCCGACCAGCAGGTGCGAGCGGTTGAGCTTGGTGCCCAGGTGCACGCTGAGCTCCAGCTGCTTCATGGCGGCAAAACTGCGCTGCGGATCGGGCATGGCCACGGCCAGGTTGCCGCCCAGGCAGATCAGCGCCTTGGCCGAGCCGTCGGCCATGGCCTCCATGGCCTTGACCGCATCGTGGCCGTGGGCCTGGGGCGGCGTGAAGCCGAAGACCTGCTCCAGGCGCTGCAGAAAGGCTTGCGTGGGCTTTTCGGAAATGCCGACCGTGCGGTTGCCCTGCACGTTCGAATGGCCGCGCAGCGGGCAGATGCCGGCGCCGGGCTTGCCGATGTTGCCGCGCATCAGCAGCAGGTTGGCAATCAGCTTCACATTGGCGGTGCCCGTGTTGTGCTGGGTGATGCCCATGCCGTAGGTGACGATGGCTGCCGTGGACCGGGCATAGGCCTCGGCCACCTGCTCGAGCTCGGCGCGCCGCAGGCCGCTTTCCTTCTCGATATCCGCCCAGCCCGTGGCCTGCAGATCGGCGGCCAGCGCATCGAAGCCCTGCGTATGCTCGGCGATGAAGGCATGGTCGAGCACGCCGCCGCGCTCGGCTTCCAGCGCCAGCAGCGCCTTCATGATGCCCTTGAGGGCCGCCGCATCGCCGCCGGCCTTGACCAGGTAGTAGGTGGAGGCGATGTCGGTCGAGCCGTAGGTCGCCATTTCCACCAGGTTCTGCGGATCGGCAAAGCGCTCCAGCGCCCGCTCGCGCATGGGATTGAACACGATGATGGGCACCTTGCGCCGGGCCGCTTCATGCAGCGTGCCCATCATGCGCGGATGGTTGGTGCCGGGATTGTGGCCAATCGAGAGAATGAAATCGGTGTGGTCGAAGTCGTCCAGCGAAACCGTTCCCTTGCCTATGCCGATGGACTGCGGCAGGCCGGTGCTGGTGGCCTCGTGGCACATGTTGGAGCAATCGGGAAAATTGTTGGTGCCGAACTCGCGCGCAAACAGCTGGAACAGATAGGCAGCCTCGTTCGAAGCCCGCCCCGAGGCGTAGAACTCTGCCTGATCGGGGGAGTCGAGGCCCCTCAGCGCTTCGCCGATGCGCTCGAAGGCCGCCTCCCATTCAATGGGGCGGAACTTGTCGCTGGCCGCGTCATAGGCCATGGGATGGGTCAGGCGGCCGAAATTCTCCAGCTCGAAATCGGACAGCTCCAGCAGCGAGGACACCGTGTGCTCGGCAAAGAACTCGGGCGTCACGCGCTTGCTCGTGGCTTCCCAGGTCACGGCCTTGGCTCCGTTCTCACAGAACTGGAAAGTCGAGCGGTGCTCCTTGTCGGGCCAGGCGCAGCCCGGGCAGTCGAAGCCCGTGGGCTGGTTGGTGCGCAGCAGCAAAACGGGGGCTTCGACAATCTCCATCTGCTGGTGCACGGCCTTGGCCGTGGCGCGCAATGCGCCCCAGCCGCCGGCAGGGCCGTCATAGGGGCGTATGCCCGGCACTTCGCGTCGTTTGTTCATGGGTGGCCTTTGTTGGGTCTGGCGGGACTGGGTGAATGCGGGATCCGCCGGGGCGGATCTCACCTGTCCCATTCTCCGCAGCATGCCAAAGCCCGGCTACGGAGGCCAATCGTTTGTTCTGATCTGGTGATAAGCCACGCTTATCACGGCGCAGGGGACGAAGGCAGTTCGAGGGCGGCCTCCAAGTCAAGGCCTGCGGCGATCTGCCAGGCCGCCTGCGACAGCGGCGGCTGGGTGTCGCGCCGCAGCCGCACCAGGCACACCTGCTCGCGGTGCTCCGGCAATATGGCGTGGGCTCTCAGGCCCGAACCTCCATGGCCCAGCGGCACGGCGCTGAGCGGCAGGATGGTGAAGGCCCTGCCGCTCTGGCATTCGGCCAGCAGCACGCGCATGTCGTTGCTCTCCAGCACCACGCGCGGCACGGCCTCGGCGGCCTCGAACCGCTCTCCCAGCGTACGGCGGTTCTGCATGTCCCGGCTCAGCAGGCACAGCGGCAGCTCGGCCACCTCGGCCCAGCCCAGCTGGTGCGGCAGCGAGGCCTGCTCGCTGGCCACCAGCACGTAATGCTCGGTGAACAGCGGCAGCACGTCATAGTCCTCGCCCGCGATCGAGCGGTCGTACAGCAGGCCCAGCAGTATCTGCTGCGACTTCAGGCGCTGCAGGATCTCCGGCGTGCTCAGGGAGGCGACCTCCAGCGTCAGCTGCGGCAGGATCTCGCGGTACTGGGCGCTCAGCAGCGTGGCCGCATGGCCGGCCGTGGGAATCACGCCGATGGCCAGGTGGCCGCCGGGCACGCTGCGGATCAGGTCGGCCTCCTGCTTCAGTCCATCGAGCGAGGCCAGTGTCTGGCGCACCCACTGGATCACGCGCTCGCCTTCGGGCGTGATGCCCTGGAAGCTGCGGTTGCGCCGGATGATGGTGATGCCCAGCTCGCGCTCCAGCTCCCGTATGCCGCTGGACAGCGCTGGCTGCGAGACATGGCAGCTTTCGGCCGCCCGGCCGAAGTGCCGGTATTTGTCCAGGGCGATCAGGTAGTGGAGCTGGCGTATGAACATGCAGGGTTTGCGCGCAAGGCTGCAGGTGGCGCCGACAGCCTTGCGGATCTGAAGAAGCCGCCCAGTTTAAAGGCCGCTTCTGCGGAGAAGCGCCGCCCGCTAGGTCGGCAGCAGGAAATCGCGGCTGATGCCGTAGCCCAGATCGTTGATGCGGTCCAGGAACTGCGTCAGATAGGCATGCAGGCCCGTGGTCAGTATCTCGTCGATGCGGCCGTACTGCAGGTCCGCCAGCAGGCGGCCGGCCTTGCGCTCTGTCTCGCGCGAATGCGCATTCTTCACGCGCGCCAGGTTCTTCACCACCTCGTTCATGCAGGCGGCCAGCGATCGCGGCATGTCGGCGCGCAGCATGAGCAGCTCGGCCACGCGCTCCGGCGTGATCACGTCGCGGTACACCTTGCGGTAGACCTCGAAGGCCGAGACGCTGCGCAGCAGGGCGCTCCAATGGTAGAAGTCGAAGTTCACGGCGCCGCGCCCGCGCTGGGCGCCATGGTAGTCGCGCTCTATGGCGTGGAACTTCACGTCGAGCAGGCGCGCCGTATTGTCGGCCCGCTCCACGAAGGTGCCTAGGCGCACGAAGTACAGCGCCTCGTCCTTGAGCATGGTGCCTATGGTCACGCCATGCCAGAGGTGGGAGCGGTACTTGACCCATTCGAAGAACTGGGCCGGGTCCTGCCGCCAGCCGCCATGGGCGAACTGGCGCTGCAGCTCCAGCCAGGTCTGGTTCTGCGTCTCCCAGGACTCGGTGGTCAGGGCTCCGCGCACGGCGCGCGCATTCTCGCGCGCAGCCTTGAGGCAGGAGAAGATCGACGAGGGATTGAGCTCGTCGCACACCATGAACTCCAGCACGGAATCACGGTCCACCATGCTGTACTGGCTCATGAAGGCCGGAATCAGCTCGCTGATGGACAGCACGCTGTGCCAGCCCCGGCGTGCATCGTGCATGGCGCTGGGCAGCATGGCCGTGTCATAGGCCACGCTGAGCATGCGCGCGGTGTTCTCCGCCCGCTCCGTATAGCGGGACATCCAGTACAGATGGTCTGCGGTGCGGCTCAGCATAGGCCCTCCTTGGGCAGGGAACCCCGCACGCGCTGCGCGCCCGGGCGGTTTTCCGGCGACAAAATAACTGCGGTATTTTTTCCTGCCCGCTCCCTATGGCGGGACATCCGGTGCAGATGGTCTTCAACGCGGCTTTGCATCATTGCTCTCCCTCTTCCAGCACCCAGGTGTCCTTGGTGCCGCCGCCCTGCGACGAGTTGACCACCAGCGATCCCTGCTTGAGCGCCACGCGCGTCAGGCCGCCGGCCACCATCTGCACCCGGGTGCCGCTGAGCACGAAGGGCCGCAGGTCGATATGGCGCGGCGCGATGCCGCTGTCCACCATGGTCGGGCAGGTCGACAGGCTCAGTGTGGGCTGGGCGATGTAGCCGGCCGGATTGGCCAGCAGCGCTCGGCGGAAATCCTCGATCTCGGCCTTGCTGGCCGCCGGGCCGATCAGCATGCCGTAGCCGCCCGCACCATGGACTTCCTTGACCACCAGCTCGGGCAGGTGGTCCAGCACATAGCGCAGGTCGTCCTGCTTGCGGCACATCCAGGTCGGCACGTTCTGCAGGATGGGCTCCTCGCCCAGATAGAAGCGGATCATCTCGGGCACATAGGGGTAGACCGATTTGTCGTCGGCCAGGCCCGTACCCACGGCATTGCAGATATTGACATTGCCTGCGCGGTAGGCCCGCATCAGGCCCGGACAGCCCAGCGTGGAGCCGGGCCGGAACACCTCGGGGTCCAGGAAATCGTCGTCCACGCGGCGATAGATCACGTCCACGCGCTGCAGGCCCTGCGTGGTGCGCATGTAGACCATGTCCTTCTCGACCACCAGGTCCTGGCCTTCGACCAGCTCCACACCCATCTGCTGGGCCAGGAAGGCATGCTCGAAATAGGCGCTGTTGTACATGCCGGGCGTGAGCACCACCACCGTGGGCTCCTGCACGCCGGGCGGCGCGCTGGCATGCAGGGTGTCGAGCAGCATGTCGGGATAATGGGCCACGGGCGCCACCGCATGCGAGCCGAACAGCTCGGGAAACAGGCGCATCATCATGCGGCGGTTCTCCAGCATGTAGGACACGCCCGAGGGCACGCGCAGATTGTCTTCGAGCACGTGGTAGATGCCTTCGCCACTGGCATCGGGCACGCGCACGATGTCGATGCCCGCGATGTTGGCATAGACATTGTTCGGCACCTTGATGCCTTCCATCTCGGGCCGGTACTGGCTGTTGCCGCCCACCAGCGCATCCGGAACAATGCCCGCGCGCACGATGTCCTGGCCATGATAGGCATCCTCGATGAACCGGTTGAGCGCCGTTACGCGCTGCACCAGCCCGGCCTGCATGCGGGTCCACTCGCGGGCCGGAATGATGCGCGGAATCAGGTCGAAGGGGATCAGCCGCTCGGTGCCCGCGCCACTGCCGTCCTTGTCGCCATAGACGGCAAAGGTGATGCCCACGCGGCGGAACACGATCTCGGCCTCGGCACTGCGCGCGCGCAGGTAGTCCTGCGACTGCCGGCCCAGCCACTGTCCGTAATCCCGGTAATGGCTTCTCAGCCCGGCGTCCGGAGCCGACGGGTCCAGATACATTTCGTCCAATAGCTGCATTTTTTTCCCTCGCTTTCCAGTCCTGCTGCAAGCCCTGTGCCAATCCGGAAGCTCAATCCTTCTGCGGATCGAGCGGCGCGGCATGCACATCCCAATAATGCGCCCGAATCAGGCGTTCGCAGTGCAAAGCCCCGGGCTGCGCCGACCGCCACAGTGCGGCGCCGCAGCGGTCCTGCTGCACCACCGTGCTGCCTGCACGCTCGTAGCGCTGCACCACGGCCGGCACGGGGTGGCCGAAGCGGTTGCGGTAGCCGACCTGCACCATGGCCCAGCGCGGCGCCAGTGCGTCTATCCATGGCGGCGAGGACGACGTCTTGCTGCCGTGGTGAGGCACCAGCAGCCAGTCCACCGGCCCCGCCAGTCCCTGGGCCACCAGTTGCCGCTCCTGCGCAGCCTCGATGTCGCCGGCCAGCAGGGCCACGCGTCCCGAGGCCGAGCGCAGCCGCAGCACGCAGCTGCCGGCATTGGACGAAGCCCTGGCCCAGGGGCGGGCATCCTGCACCGGTTCGGTGCCCGATGCCCCGGATTGGGGCATGAACGGATGCAGGATGTCGAACGCCACGCCATCCCACTGCCAGCGCTCGCCCGCCGTGCAGCGCCGGACCGGCGCCAGGTCCGCGAGCGCGGGATCCCGGATCACCGAATTCGAGCCCCAGACCGTGACGGCCGGCCCCGCACTCGTGAGCGAGCGGTGCAGGCTCAGGGCTCCGCCGGTGTGGTCGGTATCGCGGTGGCTGAGCATCATGGCATCGGGCCGCAGGCCCAGCGCCTGCAGCAGCGGCAGCAGCACGCGCTCGCCCGCATCGCTGTGCTGGCTGTACTGCGGGCCGGCGTCGTACAGCAGGCTGTGGCTGCGGGTGCGCAGCAGCACCGCGTTGCCCTGCCCAATGTCGACGGCCAGCACCTCGAACTCGCCCCAGGCCGGCCGCGGCAGCGGCCACCACAGCGCCGGCACGCAGCACATGGCGGCCACCACGCGCATGCGCCACGGCAGCGGCGCCACCAGCAGCAGGCCGGCCCCGATGGCAACGGCCGCGGCCCACCATGCCGGCTGCGGCAAGGCGAGCACGGCCACCGGCGCCCCGGCCAGCCAGCGCAGCAGGGCCATGAGCGGCTCCAGCGCCACGGCGGCCAGCGCGGCAGCCTGCGGTAGCAGGGCGCTGGCCAGAGCCAGGGGCGTGACCAGCAGCGTGATCCAGGGAATGGCGGCCAGATTTGACACCAGGCCGATCACGGAAACCTGGCCGAACAGCAACAGGCTCAAGGGAGCCAGCGCCAGCGAAATCAGCCATTGCTCGCGCCACAGGCCCGCCGCCTTGCCCCAGGCCCTGCCTGCCGCGGTGGCGGCCTCGCCACCCGGCTGCGAGCGCCGGTCCGTGGCCAGCAGCACGCCCACGGCGACAAAGCTGAGCCAGAATCCGGCCTGCCACAGCGCCCACGGATCGGCCACCAGCACCACGGCCAGCGCCAGCATCCAGACCTGGGGCCAGGGCCAGCGCAGGCCCCACCATTGCAAGGCCCCCACCACGGCCAGCATGCATACCGTGCGCTGCGCCGGCACGCCCCAGCCGCTGAACAGGGCATAGCCCCCAGCCAGCACGGCCCCGGCCAGGAGGGCGGCGCGCGGTGCCGGCAGCCATTGGCAGGCCCGCGCGCTCAGGCGCCACAGCCGCCCCGTCGCCCAGGCGGCCAGCCAGGCAAACATCGTTATGTGGAGGCCGGAGATGCTCATCAGGTGGGACACGCCGGTCTGCCTGAACAGCGTCCAGTCCTGCCGGTCCACGGCCTGCTGATCGCCCACGGCCAGCGCCGCCACCACGCCGATGGCCGATTCGCGCTCGGATGCCCCGAGCCCCGGCCACCAGCGCTGCAGGACTGCGGCCTGGGCGCGGATGCGGTCGCGCAGCCACTGGCGCCAGCGCTGCATGCGGTAGCCGGCATCCCCCTGCAGCCGCTGCGGCGGCGGGCTTTCGCGCACATAGCCGGCGGCCTGCACGCCCTGCTCCCATTGCTGCAGCTCGAAATCGAAGCCATGCGGATTGCGCGCGCCATGGGGGCGCTTGAGGCGCACCGTCATGCGCCAGCGCTGGCCGGGCTCCAGCGGCTCGCCACGGGCCCAGGCCGGCCCCTCGGCATCCGGCGCCCCCTGGCTGCCCCAGGGCATGTACCAGGCCAGCTCGATCATGGATGGGAACAGGCGCTCGGGCTGCTCTGCATCCACGCGCCAGGCCTGTTCCACCTCGAAGCGCCAGCGCTGGCCCTGCGCGGTGTTCTGCAGCATGGAGGCCACCGTGCCCTGCACTACCAGATCCTGGCCCTCGAGTTCGCCGGGCAAGGCCTGCCCCAGGTACGCATGGGCGCGCCAGCCCGTGACGGCGGCCGTCATCCCGGCTGCGCACAGCAGCACCAGCAGGCGGGCCGGCCAGGTCTTTGGGCGCCGCCGGGCGAAGCGGCGGCCGACAGCCCCGCATGCCGCAGCGACGAAACCCGCGCACAGCAATGCCTGATAGGCCCCCAGCGGCCACAGCTGCGGCTGGGTCACCTGCCAGGCCGCCCCCAGCACACAGCCCCACAAGGCCCACGACCAGGAGGCAGGCCCGGCTTGGCGCAACGGCAAGGCGGGAACTGAAGCAGTGCGAAATTGCAACATGGCTTGCATGCTAGCGCGGATGCTTTCATGCCCGCTTGTCGCCTGTGCCTCAGGCACCTTTACCCGGCCTCGGCCCGTTCAATCTAAAATAATTGGTTACAAAAAGGAGTTCCATTCCGAATGCACTGGGTTTGCCGGACCAACTGAACGAATGCCTAATCTCGACCTCCCGACGATCGTTGCCTATGCCGGAGGCATGGCCTGCGTCATAGGTCTCATATTGGCGGTGCTGGGCAGGAGCTTTCCGGCATCCATCCGGGGATGGGGCTATTGGGCGGGAGGCGCGATCGTGGCCGGCGGCCTGGGCATGCTGGCCCGGGGCTGGCTGCGCAGCGTGGTGCCCGAAGACGTGGCCGTCGCGGCGCAGAACATCTGCCTGATCATGACGGCAGGCCTGTTCCTCTCGGGTACCTGCGCCTTGTTCGAATGGCGGCTGCCGCGGCATTTCCTGCCGCTGCTGCTGGGCGTGGCGGTGGTTGCCTCGTGCATCTTCTTCGGCTACGAGTCCGTCCCCATCCACCGCCGCATCTTCGCGCGCGGCCTGTTGGCGGCCCTCTATGGATGCCACGCATGGGTGGTGCTGCGCCAGCCACGCACGCTTGCCACACGGGTCACCGCCGGCATCCTGGTGGCGCTGGTCGCGCTTCTCTTGCTGCGCGCCGTGAGCGGCTATCTCGCTCCCGGCACGGATGGCATCCACTCCGTCGCCTGGCTGCAGCAGGCCTATGCCGTGGGCTTTTCGTCGACGGATGTGCTGCTCCCCCTGTGCGCCATCCTCATGATGTCGGAAAAACTGCGCGGCGCGCTGGAGCACGAAACCATGCACGACAGCCTGAACGGCCTGCCCAACCGCCGCGCGGTGCTGGCCGAGCTGGACCGGCTGTTCGCGCTGGCAAGGCGGACCCGGATGTTCGTGCTGGTGGTCTTCATCGACCTGGACGGCTTCAAGAAGATCAACGACACCTACGGCCATGAGGTCGGCGACCAGTTCCTCGCGGAGGTCGGCCGGCGCATATCGGCCGGCCTGCGCTCGGGCGACATGCTGGGGCGGATGAGCGGCGACGAATTTGTGGTGCTCGGCTTGATCCCGCCGCCCTTTTCCGATACCGCCATCAACGCCATCCGCGCCCGGCTGACGCCACGGCTGAGGGGCCGGTTTGCGTTTGCCGGCGGCAGCTTCGACTATGCCGGCGCCAGCTTCGGCCTGGTCGCGGCGGACCCGGCGGCCAGCTCGCCCGAGGCCACGCTCCGCGTGGCGGACCAGCGCATGTATGCGGAAAAACGGGCCAAGCGCATGCTTGAGGCGGCGTAAAGCCCGAAGCCGCCTTTTCGCATCCAGGCACCGGCCCGAGCCGCCCAGGCCACGGAGCAGCGCCGGTCTGCACCGGCCCGCAATGGCCGGCTCCGGGATTTCCGGAACCCGCTTGGCATCGGCGGCCGACCGGCTGTGTCACACTTGGCCGCCTTGTTTTCCTCTCAGATGGAGCTGCCATGAGCGTTTACGACAAACTCAAAGAACTCAACATCACCCTGCCCGAAGTGGCCCTGCCGGCCGCCGCCTACCTGCCCTATATGCAGACCGGCAACCTGGTGTACCTCAGCGGCCATGTCGCCAAGAAGAACGGCCAGCCCTGGGTGGGCAAGCTGGGCGAGAACATGAGCACCGAGGAGGGCAAGCAGGCCGCGCGCGCCGTGGCCGTGGACCTCATGGGCACGCTGCAGCATGCCTGCGGCGGCGACCTGAACCGCGTCAAGCGCATCGTCAAGGTCATGAGCCTGGTCAACTCCTCCACCAGCTATACCGAGCAGCACCTGGTGACCAACGGCTGCAGCGAACTGCTCGGCGAGGTCTTCGGCGAAGCCGGCAAGCACGCGCGCAGCGCCTTCGGCGTGGCCCAGATTCCCCTGGGCTGCTGCGTGGAGATCGAGCTGATGGCGGAGCTGGCCTGAGGCTACGCCAGCAGCGTGCATGAAAAGTGAGCTGCAATCGCGCTCTATTCATAGAGTTCAGATAAAAAACTATCCCAGTTTGTTTTCTGGCCCGCGATGAAAGCTCTCTTTTTCATAGTACCCGCCGCCCCCTGTTGAATGAAGACGGAAACACACATGCCTGATCTGCCCCCTATCGAGGAACCGCCGCGGGTCCTGAGCATCCAGTCGCACGTAGCCTACGGCCACGTGGGCAACGACGCGGCCATGCTGCCGCTGCAGATGCTGGGCATCGAGCCCGTGGCCGTGCACACCGTGCAGTTCTCCAACCACACGGGCTACGGCGAATTCAAGGGCCAGGTCTTCACCGCCGCCCATGTGCAGGACGTTCTCGACGGACTGCGCGCCCGCGGCGTGCTCGAGCGCTGCATGGCCGTGCTCTCGGGCTATCTGGGCGATGCCGGCGTGGGCGAGGCCATCGTCTCGGCCGTGCAGGAAGTGCGCGGCGCCCGCCTTCGCGCCCTGTACCTGTGCGACCCCGTCATGGGCGACGTGGGGCGCGGCCTGTTCGTGCGGCCCGGCATACCGGAATTCCTGCGCCGGCGCGCGCTGTCCCAGGCCAGCGTCATCACGCCCAACCACTACGAATTCGAGCTGCTGCACGGCGGCGGGCCGCTGGCCACGGTAGACGCCACCATTGCCGCCGCGCGCAGCCTGCTGGGCCAGATGCACGACGCGGCCAGCGCCCTCATCGTCATCACCAGCCTGCGCACCGACGACCTGCCGCAGGACCAGCTGGCCACGCTGGCGGTCAACGCGGGCAGCGCCTGGATGGTGCAGACGCCCTTCGTGGACCTGCAGCCCCTGCCCAACGGCATGGGCGATGTGTTCTCGGCCGTGCTGCTGGGCCGGCTGATACGGGGCGAGGCCGTGCCGGACGCCCTGTCCAGCGCCGTCAGCACGCTCTATGCCCTGGTATCGCGCACCCGGCCCGGCCAGCGCGATCTGCCTCTGGTCGCCTGCCGTGAACAGCTCACGCACCCCGGGCAGCGCTTTGCGGCCCGGCTATGGCAAGTGGGCTGAAAAAGCAGCGCGGGCGCCGGAAAACATTTTCTGGCGCCCGCGCTTTGCCGGTCCATGCACCGCAGCCGTTGCGCGGTGCAGCGGCCATCGTCACTCCACGCGCGTCACGCTGCTGGGCTTGAAGCCCAGGTCGGCCGCCTTGCCCTTGCGGCCGCGGGTGCCGCGCGCATTGTTGAGGCTGCGGATCTCCAGCGATTCGCTCCTGGCCTTGCCGCCGCGGCCGATGCCGTCCAGCCGGATGCTGCGCGTGTAGGCGGCAGCGCCGGCCAGCGTGTCCTTGTCTTCCAGGCCCAGCAGCATTAGGCCGCGCCCGCCCTTGGGCATGTGCTTGAGTTCGCCGATCTCGAAAGTCAGGATGCGGCCGCCGACCGAAGCGCAGATCACATGCGTGGCCGGCTGCAGCAGGCCGGCGCCCTGCTCGGCATCCTCGCCGGGCTCGGCGCGTGCGCCCATGGGCACGCCGTGCACGACCGAAGGAGCGCACAGCGTCTCGCCGTCGGCCAGCGAGACAAAGGCCTTGCCGGCCTTCTGGCGCGAGACCATGTCGCCCACGGTGGCCACGAAGCCGTAGCCGCCCGCGCCGGACAGCAGCAGCTGCGTGCTTTCGGCTCCGGCAAAGTAGTAGCGCAGCTGGGTGCCGGGCTCCAGCTCGATCAGCGTGGTCACGGGCTGGCCGTCGCCGCGCCCGCCAGGTAGCTGCGATACGGGCACGGAATACACGCGGCCGTTGCTGCCGAAGGCCAGCAGCTGGTCCACCGTGCGGCACTCGAAGGTGCCGTACAGGCTGTCGCCCGCCTTGAAGCTCAGCGTGCCGGCCTCCACGCCATGGCCCTGGCGCGTGCGCACCCAGCCCTTTTCGGAAATGATCACGGTGACGGGCTCGTCCACCACCTTGACCTCGGCCACGACCTTCTTCTCCTCCTGGATCAGGGTGCGGCGGTCGTCGCCAAAGGTCTTGGTGTCCTGTTCGATCTCCTTGCAGATCAGGCGGCGCATGGCCGATTCGCTGCCCAGCACGTCCTCGAGCCTGCCCTGCTCGGTGCGCAGCTCCTTGAGCTCCTGCTCGATCTTGATGGCCTCCAGGCGGGCCAGCTGGCGCAGGCGGATCTCGAGGATGTCCTCGGCCTGGCGTTCGGACAGGTGGAATTCGTCGATCAGGGCCTGCTTGGGCTCATCGCTGGCGCGGATGATGGCAATGACCTGGTCGATGTTGAGCAGCACGGCCTGTCGGCCTTCGAGGATGTGGATGCGGTCCAGCACCTTGGCCAGGCGGTGCTGGCTGCGGCGCGTCACGGTCTGGAAGCGGAAGGCGATCCATTCCTCCAGCATCTGGCGCAGCGACTTCTGCACCGGGCGGCCGTCCAGGCCGATGCTGGTGAGGTTGATGGGGCTCGAGGACTCCAGGCTGGTATGCGCCAGCAGCGCGGTGACCAGTTCCTGCTGCGGAATCTTGCCGGTCTTGGGCTCGAAGACGATGCGCACCGGCGCATCCTTGCTCGACTCGTCGCGCACGCCGTCCAGCACGGCCAGCATGCTGGCCTTGAGCTGGGTCTGCTCCTGGCTCAGGGCCTTCTTGCCGGCCTTGACCTTGGGGTTGGTGATGTCCTCGATCTCCTCGAGCACCTTCTGGGCGGAGACTCCGGGCGGCAGCTCGGTCACCACCAT
Organism: Comamonas sp. w2-DMI; assembly: GCF_040187735.1. Lineage (NCBI taxonomy): Bacteria > Pseudomonadati > Pseudomonadota > Betaproteobacteria > Burkholderiales > Comamonadaceae > Comamonas > Comamonas sp. w2-DMI. The sequence continues at coordinate 58,387 of NZ_JBANEL010000017.1, forward strand.
CTGCCACTGGCCGCGCGCCAGCTCCTCGATCTTCCAGCGCGCGCGCACCTTGAGGCTGCCGCGGCCCGTGCGGTAGGCGTCGGCGATGTCGCTGCTCGAGGAGATGATCTGCCCGCCGCCCGGATAGTCGGGGCCGGGAATCAGCGCCAGCAGCTCCTCTTCGGACAGCTGGGGCTTCTTGATCAGCGCCACGCAGGCCGTGGCCACCTCGCGCAGGTTGTGGCTGGGGATTTCGGTGGCCAGGCCCACGGCAATGCCGCTGGCGCCGTTGAGCAGGGCAAACGGCAGGCGCGCGGGCAGCTGGCGCGGCTCTTCGGTAGAGCCGTCGTAGTTGGGCACGAAGTCCACCGTGCCCATGTCGATCTCGTCGAGCAGCAGGCTGGTGATCTTGGACAGGCGTGCCTCGGTGTAGCGCATGGCCGCGGCGCCGTCGCCGTCGCGGCTGCCGAAGTTGCCCTGGCCGTCCACCAGCGGATAGCGCTGGTTGAAGTCCTGGGCCATGCGCACCAGCGCGTCGTAGGCCGACTGGTCGCCATGGGGGTGGAAACGGCCCAGCACGTCGCCGACCACGCGCGCGCTCTTGACGGGCTTGGCCGCCGTGTTGCCATTGGGTCCGCCATAGGACAGGCCCATGCGCTCCATCGCATAGAGAATGCGGCGCTGCACGGGCTTCAAGCCGTCGCTGACGTCGGGAAGGGCACGGCCCTTGACCACCGACAGGGCATATTCGAGATAGGCGCGCTGGGCATACTGGCCCAGATCCAATGCGTCGCCTGCGGCCTGCTCAGCCAGATCCAGTGTGGTTTGATCGCTCATGAATTCGTTGTGGTTTTGCAAAATTCGCCGGGTCCGGCGCCCTGCTCAGGGAAGCGTCGCATCCGAGACCGTGGGAGCCGGCAGCGTCATGCGGATGCGCGGCGCACTCCTGCCGGCGGCAGCGCCCGCTGCGGATGCCATGCGCGTGCCCGCCGCCATGGGGCGTGCCGCCTGCAACTGCTCGTAGATGCCCATGACCGCCTTGACGTAGTTGCGGGTTTCCTTGAAAGCCGGAATGGCCTGGCCCGCGCGCTGCACCGCCCCCTCGCCCGCGTTGTACGCGGCCAGCACCAGATCCAGGCGCCCCGGAAACAGCCCCATCAGGTAGTTGAGGTAGCGTGCACCGGCCGGCACGTTGACGGCCGGATCGGCCAGCTGCTGCTCGATGCTGCGCTTCTTGCTGGCCGCCACGCCGAAGCGCTGGGCCGTGGCCGGCATCAGCTGCATCAGGCCCACGGCGCCCTTGGGCGAGACGGCGCCGGCATCGAAGCCCGACTCCACCGCGATCACGGCCTTGAGCAGGTCGTAGTCCACGCCCGTGGTGTCGGCCGCCTTGCGCAGGTGGCCGCGCACGCTCTTGAAGCCCGGCGAGACTTCGAGGAAGCCCTGGATGCGGGGATCGGGCGTGGCCGCACCGCGCGGCATGTGCAGGCCCTGCCGGTCCTGCTGGGTGCTGTCGTAGACGTTGCCCTTGAAATACAGCTTGTAGCGCTCGTCCAGCGCCTCCGCGGCGAAATGGGTCACGCCCAGTTCGTCCACATAGGCCCACAGATCGGCATGCGCGGCCGGCATATAGCCGGCCAGCGCAGCGCCGCCCGCCAGGGCAAAGCCGGCCAGGCGCCCGCGGGCCGTCTTAAATATCGACTTCCACGGCATCGCCATGCAATTCCATCAGTTCGCGGCGCGCGGCTGCCTCGCCCTTGCCCATGAGCTTGGTGACGACCTGCTCGGCCGCGGCGAAATCCAGGTTCATGAACTGCACGGGCAGCAGGCGGCGCGTGTCGGGATTGAGCGTGGTTTCCCACAGCTGCTCGGCATTCATCTCGCCCAGACCCTTGAAGCGGCTGACCTGGCACTTCTCGCGCGGCACGCCGTCCTTGGCGCATTTCTCCATGATGGCGTCGAGCTCGCCCTCGTCGAGCGCATACACCTTGATCGCCGGCTTCTTGCCGCGCGCAGGCACGTCCACGCGAAACAGCGGCGGCAGCGCGACATGGATGTGGCCGGCCTCGATGAGCTTGGGAAAGTGCCTGAAAAACAGCGTCAGCAGCAGCACCTGGATGTGCGAGCCGTCCACGTCGGCATCGGACAGGATGCATATCTTGCCGTAGCGCAGGCCCGACAGGTCAGGCTCGTCATCGGGGCCATGGGGGTCCACGCCGATGGCCACCGAAATGTCGTGGATCTCGTTGTTGGCGAACAGCCGGTCGCGGTCCACCTCCCAGGTATTGAGCACCTTGCCGCGCAGCGGCAGGATGGCCTGGGTTTCCTTGTCGCGGCCCATCTTGGCGCTGCCGCCGGCCGAGTCGCCCTCGACCAGGAACACTTCGTTGATCGAGGTATCGCGGCTTTCGCAGTCGGTGAGCTTGCCCGGCAGCACGGCCACGCCGGAGCCCTTGCGCTTTTCCACCTTCTGGCCGGCCTTCTGGCGCGTCTGCGCGGCCTTGATGGCGATCTCGGCCAGCTTTTTGCCGTAGTCCACATGCTGGTTCAGCCACAGCTCCAGCGCGGGGCGCACAAAGCCCGAGACCAGGCGCACGGCATCGCGCGAGTTCAGGCGCTCCTTGATCTGGCCCTGGAACTGCGGGTCCAGCACCTTGGCATTGAGCACATAGCTGGCGCGCGCGAACACGTCGTCGGGCATGAGCTTGACACCCTTGGGCAGCAGCGAGTGCATCTCGATGAAGGCCTTGACCGCCTGGAACAGGCCGTCGCGCAGGCCGCTGTCATGCGTGCCGCCGGCCGTCGTGGGAATCAGGTTCACATAGCTTTCGCGCAGCGGCGCGCCGTCCTCGGTGAAGCCCACGCACCAGGCCGCGCCTTCGCCCTCGGCAAAGCTGTCGTTGTTGCGGTCGGCAAAGCCCTCGCCTTCGAACAGCGGGATCACGGGCTCGCCGCTCAGGCTCTGCTGCAGGTAGTCGCGCAGGCCGCCCTTGAACTGCCAGGTCTGGTTGTCGCGCGTCTTTTCGTTGACCAGCGACACCGACACGCCCGGCATGAGCACGGCCTTGCTGCGCAGCAGGTGCACCAGTTCGCCCATGGGCAGGTGCGAGGATTCGAAATACCTGGCGTCGGGCCAGACACGCACCGTGGTGCCGCTCTTGCGCTCGCCGGCGGCCAGCGGCCGCACCTGCAGCGGCTCGATCACGTCGCCGCCCGAAAATGCCAGCGTGGCCACCTGGCCGTCGCGGTGGATCTGGGCCTGCAGGCGCGTGGCCAGCGCATTGGTCACCGAGACACCCACGCCGTGCAGGCCGCCCGAGAAGCTGTAGGCACCGCCGTTGCCCTTGTCGAACTTGCCGCCCGCATGCAGGCGCGTGAACACCAGCTCCACCACGGGCGCCTTTTCCTCGGGATGCAGGCCGAACGGGATACCGCGGCCGTCGTCCTCGACGCTGAAGGAGCCGTCGGAATGGATGGTGAACTTGATTTTCTTGCCGAAGCCGGCCAGCGCCTCGTCGGCCGCGTTGTCGATCACCTCCTGCAGGATGTGCAGAGGGTTGTCGGTGCGCGTGTACATGCCGGGGCGCTGCTTGACGGGCTCCAGCCCCTTGAGGACGCGGATCGAGCCTTCGGAATATTCGCTGGCGGAAGAAGAGGATGGTTTAGCTGCCATGGGGGCGGATTGTAGTGGCCTCTCCAGATAGAGGCTGGATAAATTCACAGTTGTTTGACTCCCAATACTCTCGCACAAACCCTAGCCCCCTGTCTTGTGCATTGGTTTGGCCGCGCGTTTGGGCAAGCCAGCCTGCCGCGCATGCGACGTCCTGCCCACGCCGAAAACCCGCAGTTTCGCTACAGTCATGCATTCGACCCCAGCGCGGCCTGCGCCGATGCGCGGGCTCCAGCACCCCATTGCGGACCAGGCATGACCAAGACAGCCACACCTCCCATGTCCATGGCACAGATTCTTCTGTGCGGCGGCGCCATCGTCACCCTGTCCATGGGCATACGCCACGGCTTCGGCCTGTGGCTGCAGCCCATCACCCAGCAGATGGGCTGGACGCGCGAGAGCTTTTCGCTGGCCATCGCGGTGCAGAACATCTCCTGGGGCATTCTGGGCATTTTCGTGGGCATGCTGGCCGACCGGCTCGGCGCCTTCAAGGTGCTGATCGGCGGCGCCGTGCTGTACGCGCTCGGCCTGGTCGGCATGGCCTTGTCGCCCACCACGCTGGTGTTCACGCTGACGGCCGGCGTGCTTATCGGCGCAGCCCAGGCCGGCACCACCTATGCCGTGATCTATGGCGTGCTGGGCCGCCAGATTCCGCTGGCGCGGCGCAGCTGGGCCATGGGCGTCACGGCGGCGGCGGGCTCGTTCGGACAGTTCTTCATGGTGCCCGTGGAAGGCGCGCTGATCTCCTGGCTCAACTGGTCCAACGCGCTGCTGGTGCTGGCGCTGCTCGCGCTGCTGATCGTCCTGCTGGCCTTCGGACTGCGCGAGCCGGGCTTCGGCTCGGGCACCGCCCTGCAGCGCGAGCAGACCGTGGCCCAGGCCCTCCGGGAGGCCTGGAGCACGCCCAGCTTCGTGCTGCTGACGGCCGGCTACTTCGTCTGCGGCTTCCAGGTCATGTTCATTGGCGTGCACATGCCCAGCTACCTCAAGGACTTCGGCATGGCGCCGCAGGTGGCCAGCTATTCGCTGGCCCTGGTGGGCCTGTTCAACATCTTCGGCACCTACCTGGCCGGCAACCTGGGGCAAAAGCTCCCCAAGCGTTACCTGCTGTCGGGCATCTACAGCCTGCGCTCGCTGGTGACGGTGCTGTTCCTGCTGGCCCCGCTGTCGCCCTGGTCGGTCTACATCTTCTCGGCGGCCATGGGCTTTCTGTGGCTGTCCACCGTACCGCTGACCAATGCCACCATCGCCCAGCTCTTCGGCGTGCAGCACCTGTCCATGCTGGGCGGCTTCGTGTTCTTCAGCCACCAGATCGGCAGCTTCCTCGGCGTGTGGCTGGGCGGCTATCTGTACGACCTGAGCGGCAGCTACGACATGGTCTGGTATCTGTCGATTGCCCTGGGCATTTTTGCGGCCCTGGTCAACCTGCCCGTGCGCGAGGCAGCCGTTGTGCGCAGCAACGCCGCCCCGGCCCAGACGGCCTGAGGCCATGCAGCTCAAGCCCTGGCAACGCATTTCCATCTGGACCGCCGTGCTGGCGGTGCTGCTGGCCGTGTTTGCCCTGTACCTGCAGCCGGAATTCATGGTCACACTGGCTGACCATGTCTGGGCCTGCTTCTGAGCCCTGGAGCATCCGGCCCAGGCGGCACGGCCGGGAGTTTCCATGCCCCGTATCGTCATCACTGGTGCCTCCGATGGCATTGGCGCCGAAATGGCGCGCCAGCTGGCGCACACCCATGAAGACCGGCTGCAGCTGACGCTGGCCGCGCGCCACCAGTCCAGGCTCGAAGACGTGGCCGCGCAATGCCGGTTGCAGGGCGCGCAGGTGCTGGTGCTGCCCACCGATGTGGCCGAGCAAGCCCAGTGCCGCACGCTGATTGCCGGCGCCGTGCAGCAGTTCGGCGGGCTCGACGCCTTGATCAACAATGCCGGCGTCTCGGCCCATGCGCTGTTCGAGGAAGTCAGCGCGCAGGATCTGGGCTGGTACGAGCGGCTGATGCACATCAATTTCTGGGGCAGCGTCTGGTGCACGCATGCCGCACTGCCGCACCTCAAGGCCGGCAAGGGCCGCATCGTGGCCGTCGCCTCGCTGGCAGGCCTGGTCGGCGTACCGGGGCGCACGGCCTACAGCGCCAGCAAATTTGCCATGGCCGGCTTCTTCGAAGCCCTGCGCACGGAACTCAAGCCTGCCGGCGTGAGCGTGACCACGGCCTATCCAGGCGTGGTGGACACGCGCATCCGCTACCACGGCTATAACGCCAGGGGCGAGCCCGCCGGGGTCAGCGGCCTCAAGGAGGACGGCGCCATGAGCGTGCACGAATGCGCCAGGCTCATACTTGCCGGCATGGACCGCCGCCAGCGCGAAGTCGTGATGACGGGCAAGGGCAAGCTGGGCCGCTTCATGAAGCTGATCGCGCCCGGCCTGGTGGAAGACATGGCGCTGGCCGCACTCAAGGACGACGTGAAGCCGCATTGAGGCATCGCCCCCTGGTGCCCCGCAACGCCGGTAGCGAAGGTCTGGATACTGGCCTACACGGCCGGCCCGAAGAGCACAGCCGGCGCGCTGCTATAGTTTTCGGCAAGATGACCTGCCCCCAGACCGCAGAGGCGCACACGCTGCCTCCTTCCCATGGCGCCCAAGCGCCTTCCGCATGGATTGCCCGCTTCGCCCATCTGGTGCGCCCTGGCGGAACCGTGCTGGACATTGCCTGCGGCCTCGGCCGCCACATGCGCCTGTTCCATGCACAAAAACATGCCGTCACCGGCATAGACAAGGCGCCGGATGCTATCGAAGCCGCAGCCAGCATGGGCGAAGCCATCCAGGCCGATATCGAAAGCCATCCCTGGCCGTTGGCCGGACGCAGTTTCGACGGCGTGGTCGTGACCAATTACCTCTGGCGCCCGCTGTGGCCGCAGATCCTGGCCAGCGTCCGGCCCGGCGGCGTGCTGCTCTATGAAACCTTTGCCCAGGGCAACGAGGCCTATGGCAAGCCCTCGCGCCCCGACTTCCTGCTTGCGCCCGGCGAGCTGCTGCAGGTCTGCGCGGGCTGGAACATCGCGGCCTACGAGCACGGCCTGCTGCGCGGCCCCGAGCGCGTGGTGCAGCGCATCGCCGCCATCCGGCCCGATGGCGCAGCGCCTTGCGTGTCCGCCCCGCTGCAAGGCTGAAGCCGCCGGGCCCTGCCCTGCGCCTTCTCGCATCCCTCTGTCTTCCGCCTCCACGGATACGCTCCATGCCGAACTACGCCCTGCTGCTCGCCCACGACGAACATCCCGGCCCGACCACCGAGTGGCCTGCCGAGCCCGGCGGTCCCTGCGACGGCTGGGCCGAGTGGTTCAGCACCACGCCCCTGCTGTTCAGCTTTCTCATGGGCGACGCCCGCCACCTGCCCGAACCCGTGCCCTGCAGCGCCTACCAGGACAATGAAAGCCTGGCCAGCCTGGCGGCCCCCATGGATCAGGTCAAGGCGCGCTGGCAATGGCTCAAGGCGCAGATGGAGCCGCTGCCCGCCCACTGGCCGGACTCGGCCAGGAAAAACTGGCAGCAGATCGACACCATCATCAGCCAAAGCCGGCGCCACTGGCTGCTGCTGGACTGCGCGACCTTGATTCCGCACGAGCTGGACTCGTCCGAGTACGCGGCAGATCTCCAGGCCCTGCGCGAACGCTGCCTGCAATGGGACTGCGGCGCGGACGGCCTGCCCGAAGCGCTGCAGGTTTTGAAGCAGCATCCGCAGCTCCACTTTGGGTGGTGGAGCCACTCGGTGCTTGCCCGCACCGAAGTGATAGAGCGGGACAACGACGACGACTGGCCTGCCTGGCTCAAGGACAACTATGTGGAGCGCGACCACGGCGCCTGGGACGAAGGCACCGATGCCTATTGCGTGATGCCCCTGAGGCATCCGCGCACAGGCGAGAAACTGCCCGGCGAAAACGAGCGCGGCAACTGGCCTGTGGGTCTGGTCACGCCCTATGGCCGCTGGCTGGTCAAGCCTGTCGAGGGCGCTTGCGGTGCCTACACATCAGGCGGCCACATCAATGTCCGCTACCCTGAAGCCAGGGAAGGCGAAGGCGAGAAATCCGGCATCAAGGACTTGAACGGCAACTGGCTGGTACCGCCATCCGCGGGCTACCTCAATGCCTATGCCATCACGCCGCGGGTCATGGCCTGCAAATCGGCACTGGGCCAGGGCGAGGACCTGCGCAGCCTGCCGGGCCTGGAGCTGCTGCACGAGGGCGTCTACAACATCCTCCACAACGAGGAGCAGGACGCCTTCATCCGCGCGCTCGCCGGCCCGCAGGAAGCGCCGCGCATGCTGCTGCTGGACCTCCACGGCAAGCCCGTCTTCGACAGCAGCCGCTACGAGCACGTGAGCGACTTCAACGCCAAGACCGGCCTGGCCGTGGCCCGCATCCGCGTGCCCTGCACCGACGACAACGGAGAGGGCAGCTGCCGCATCCACGAAGGCGTGGTCCACATCAGCGGCAAGGAAATCATTCCCTGCGAATACGAGCTGATCGAGCGCGGCTTCTCGGACTCTCCGCCCAGGGTGCTGCCCGGCGGCAAGCTGCTGGCCTTCACCCACCAGGGCCAGCCCCGCGTCTACAGCACCCGGGGCAAACTGCTGGCCGCACCCGACATCTGGTGCCCGCCGCTGCACCGCGACCTCAGGAAGAACGAACTGCTGTGCTTCATGGGCGAAGGTGACGAGGCCGAAATGGGCATGTTCTCCATCAAGGACTTCGACTTCGTGCGCACGGGCGAGACCTGGCAGGACTACCGCGCTGCCCTGAAGGGCATGTTCAGAGGCCTGGACGGCCAGGCCGTGGAAACCCGCAGCATGACCCGCAAGGAACTGCTGGAGGCCGAGGACCAGGACTGGATGCAGGACCTGGCCCGCATGCTGTGCCTGGACAACGCGGACGAGGCCGCCGAGCTGTTGCAGCAGTGGCGCGACTGCGTGGCCGACCCCGATCCTGCCGAACTGGGCTGGGATGAGAATGCGGAGGAATTCGACCCCGAGCTGATGCAGATCAGCGGCGACGAGAACGCGCTCACGCTGTACTGGGTGCACCTGCTGGCCGTTGCCACGCAATTCGCGCGCTTCGACTGGAAGGATGCCGACGGCATGGCCGACACCCGCTGGCTGCCCGGCACCGACGACTGGCACTGGGACACGCCGGCCGACGGCGTGGAAGCGGGCCTGGAGCACATGGCCGAACACCTGGCCGCGCGCGGCCTGGCCCTGATCAGGCTGGCCACCGATAACGACAGCCTGCGCATCACCGTGGTGCGCGCAGGCGACGCCGAGGCCTTCATCGAGCGCCTGGCCCAGGCCGGCATCCGTGCCTGGAGCCATGCCTGCGCCTGACGAACGTCGTCTTCTACATCACAACAATATGACGCAATAATATTTAGAATTCATACATATCGTCATTTATCAACAACATATTGGCGAAAAATCATATTTGCTCGCAGCATGCACCGGCAAACCACACAAGCCGGTGCAGGCCTGTTTGTAGAATGGCTTTTTCCTGTTTCAGCCTCAGATTGCGGACATGACATCTTCCTCCGTCGCCCTCACTGGCAGCATTGTTGCCCTCATCACGCCCATGCACGAGGACGGTAGCGTCGACTACCCGAGTCTGCGCAAACTGATCGACTGGCACGTTGCCGAGGGCACCGACTGCATCGGCGTGGTGGGCACCACCGGCGAATCGCCCACGGTCAACGTGGAAGAGCACTGCGAGATCATCCGCGTGGCGGTGGAGCAGGCTGCCGGCCGCGTCTCCATCATGGCCGGATGCGGCGCCAACAGCACGCACGAAGCCATCGAGCTGGCCCGCTACGCCAAGAAAGTCGGCGCCGACAGCCAGCTGCAGGTTGTGCCCTACTACAACAAGCCCACGCAGGAAGGCCAGTACCAGCACTTCAAGGCCATTGCCGAAGCCACCGGCGATCTGCCCGTGGTCCTGTACAACGTGCCCGGCCGTTCCGTGGCGGACATGCAGCACGACACCGTGCTGCGCCTGGCCCGGGTTCCCGGCATCGTGGGCATCAAGGAGGCCACGGGCAACATCGAGCGCGCGCAGTGGCTGATCCGCGAAGTTCCCGAGGGTTTCGGCGTCTACTCGGGCGACGACCCGACCGCCGTGGCCCTGATGCTGTGCGGCGGCCACGGCAACATCAGCGTGACAGCCAACGTGGCGCCGCGGCTGATGAGCGAGCTGTGCAAGGCAGCACTGGCCGGCGACGTCAAGCGCGCCATGGAAATCCAGTTCAGGCTCATGCCGGTGCACAAGAGCCTGTTCGTCGAAGCCAATCCCATTCCCGTGAAGTGGGCAGCGGCGCGCATGGGCCTCAGTGGCCCTACCATGCGCCTGCCCATGACGCCCTTGAGCCAAAATCTTGAGTCTGTCGTTGAGGGTGCTCTACGCGAAGCCGGGCTGCTGTAATCAGCTTGAGATAAGCTAGCGGCTTTTCGCTCACTGCATGAACGCTACCCAAGGACAATCCGCGTGAAACAACACACTGCACGTTTAGGCCTGCTCAGCATCGCCCTGGGCCTTTCGGCTTGTACGACGACGTTTCAAGAAACCAAGATCGACTACAAGAGCGCTGGCAAGTCGCAGACTCCCAGCCTGGAAGTGCCACCGGACCTGACCCAGCTGTCCCAGGACTCCCGCTACACCGTCCCCGGCGGTGTGGTTTCCGCAGCAGCCATGCAGGCCAATGCCCAGGCCGCCAAGCCCACCAGCAGCAACACGGCCACCAATGCCATTGGCGATGTCCGCATCCAGCGCGACGGCAACCAGCACTGGCTGGTGGTCAGCCGGCCTGCCGACAAGCTATGGGAGCCCGTGCGCGATTTCTGGCTGGAAAACGGCTTCATCTTCGTGAGCGAAGATCGCCAGCTGGGCATCCTGGAGACGGACTGGGCCGAAAACCGCGCCAAGCTGCCGCAGGACATCATCCGCAAGACCCTGGGCAAGGTGTTCGACTCCCTGTATTCCACCAGCGAGCGCGACAAGTTCCGCACCCGCCTGGAGCGCGAATCCGACGGCACGACCCATATCTATGTGACCCACCGCGGCATGGAGGAGGTCTACACCAGCAGCCAGAAAGACAACACCATCTGGCAGCCCCGGGCGCGCGATCCCGAGCTGGAAACAGAATTCCTGCGCCGCATGATGGTCAAGCTCGGCGTGAGCGAAGAGCAGGCAGCTGCCGTGGCCAAGGCCGACCGCGCCGCTGCCGTGACGGCCGTCAACGGCGGCGTGCGCATGGATACGGTCAACGGCCAGCCCGTGCTGCAGATCGACGAAGACTTCGACCGCGCCTGGCGCCGCGTGGGCGTGGCTCTGGACCGCACCGGATTCACCGTGGAAGACCGCGACCGCAGCCGCGGCATCTACTTCGTGCGCTACGTGGATCCCAACGCCAAGGTCGAAGCCAAGGGCTTCTTCAGCAAGATCTTCAGCCGCGGTGCCGAAGCTGCGGCTCCGGTCAAGTACCAGGTGCAGGTCAAGGGCGAAGGCAGCAAGTCCAGCGTCACGGTGCTCAACACGCAAGGCCAGCCCGAGACATCGGCCAATGCCCAGCGCATCATCCGCGTGCTCACCGACGACCTCAAGTAAGCGGCCCGCATCGCTTCATAGAGCAAAGCCACCTGCCTGCGCAGGTGGCTTTTTGCTTTCCCGATCCAAGCTGCCGGAGCAGGCACCGGCACGCAACGTCACGCCCTTGAAACCTGAAACACAGACCCATTCCAGTCCGCAGCGCCCTCAATTGCCATGACGCAAGACCCTGCGATGAAGAGCCGCCAAAAACAAAAAAACCGCACCAAGGTGCGGTTTTTTTGCTGGGCCTGAGCCCGCTGCAAGCAATGAATTACTTGGCGGTAGCTTGGCCGGCAGCGGCGTCAGCGTTGGCCTTGGCAGCGTCGGCATCAGCAGCGGGGGCAGCAGGAGTTTCGGCAGCGGGAGCGGCAGGTGCTTCGGCAGCGGGAGCAGCAGGTGCTTCGGCAGCGGGAGCGGCGGGAGCAGCAGGTGCGGGAGCTTCAGCAGCAGGTGCGGGTGCGGGAGCAGGTGCTTCTTCCTTCTTGCCGCAAGCGGCCAGAGCTGCAGCAGCGATCACGGTAGCCAGAATGAGAGAGTTCTTCATCACAATTTCCTCAAGTAGGTTCAGCAGACAGTATTTGCATCGCCATTACGGTCAGCCTGTTGCAGCTATTGATCGCTTTGGCAGATCACGTCAAACAGTAAATTCGACTCGGAACGCATTATAGGGAAGTTTTGTCAATGCTGACTAATACTGACAGCATCTGAACAATTCCGCACAAATCGATCCTGCTCCGATTCACCGGGACAGGCGGGGCCTGTCTTGGGTAACACTGTGAACCACAAATAGTTTTCTGTCAATTTACTGACGGACAGTACGCAATTCTTTACACAATCTTTGCGTACTCCAGCATGTCAGCAAAAGGCATGACGCCAGCGGATATGCGAACTTAGCATTCGCGCCCGCTTGATGTCTGTCAGACAGCATCTGCTGAGCGCACCCAGCCGGCATCGAACCACGACGACAGCAGCTCCAGGGCATCGTCGCTGGCCCGCGCCAGATCGGTGCGCGACAGGCGGCGCGTGTCGGCCAGCTTGCGCATCAGCGTGGCATCCCTGCCTGCGGCCAGGTAGCTCTCGCCATTGATGAAGATGTGTTTGGCGTCATACATCATGCGCGTGCGGCGGTCGAGCACCACGCTTTCGAACATGCCGTTTTCCTCGCCATGCTCGAACCAGACATTGGATTTGGGTTCTGTCAGGTATTCGCCCAGCGCACGCTCCAGCGCCAGCGGCTCGGCCAGCGCACGCTCCAGCGCAGACCGCGCGAAATCGTGCAGGGCCCGGGGGATCTCGCCGGGCGTTTCCACGGCGGGCTGGTCCGCATCGCGATAGACCATGGGGGCTTCCGGTTCATCGGGCTCGTCGGACAGGCGCAGCAGCAGCTCGCGCGCCAGCTCTTCGCGGGCCGGCGAGCGAAAGCCGATGGAGTAGGTCATGCACTCGCCTTCGGCCACGCCGTCGTGCGCCCACTTGGGCGGCAGATACAGCATGTCGCCAGGTTCGAGCACGAACTCTTCTTCGGGCTCGAAGTGCGAAAGTATCTTGAGCGGGACATCGGGCTGCAGCGACAGATCCTTTTGCCTGCCGATGCGCCAGCGGCGCTTGCCGTGGGTCTGCAGCAGGAAAACGTCGTAGCTGTCGAAGTGCGGGCCGACACCGCCCTGGTCGGTGGCGAAGCTGATCATCAGGTCGTCCAGGCGCGCTTCGGGGACGAAGCGGAACTGCTGCAGCAGCTGGTGGACTTTGTCGTCGTGCAGGTCCACGCCCTGCACCAGCACCGTCCAGCCCGGCGTGTCCAGCGAAGGCAGGCCGCGGCGCGACAGCGGGCCGTGCTTCATCCTCCAGCTGCCGTCGTCCTGGTGCTGGATCAGGCGCGATTCCACGCCGTCCTCGCCGGCCATGGCCAGCAGCCTGGCGCGTGGTATCAGGGGTTTCATGCCCGGGATGGCCTGACGCACCAGCAGCGGTTTTTTGTGCCAGTGGCGGCGCATGAATTGGGAAGCTGTCAGCCCGCCCAGCAGGGGCAGCGGTTGGTTGATGTCCATGGAAAGGCAGTCCGCTCGTCAAGAGCAATAAAAAGCGATGGGGCGCATTGTCCTATGAGTGCCCGCGCCCGGCGCCGGCAGCGGGCAAGGCCGGATGGCAACGCCCGCCAGCCGCTTTCATTTCGATAGCCTTCAGCGCTTCCCCATCAAGGGGAAAAGGCATATTCAAGGCTCAGTTGAGCGAGGTCATCCCGGCCGCACTCTGCGCAGCGCGGAACTGCGCCGGCGTCAGGCCCGTGTGCTGCTTGAACAGACGGCTCAGATGCGCGCCGCTGGCAAAGCCGCAGGCCAGCGCCAGCTCCGTCAGCGTGCAATGCTGCAGCCCGGGCTGCAGCAGCTCGCGCTGGAACAGGGCCACGCGCTCGGCCCAGATGAACTGGCCTATGGAATGCGGCTCGTCGGCAAACGCGTTGTAGAGATGGCGCTTGCTGCAGTTGAGCGCTGCGGCGATGCCCTCCACGCTCAGGCCGGGGTCGCGCAGATGCTGGCGCACATAGGCCTTGATGCGGCTGCGCAACAGCTGCGCGGGCGTGAGCATGGCGGCCCGGCCACAGGCATCGAGCAGCGACAGCTGGATGAGCTGCACCAGCGTGTCCGCCACATGCAGGGCCAGGCCCTCGCCCATGGTCCGGCATTCGGCAAAGGTGCCGCGCATCACGTCCAGCGCAATGCGCGAGACCCCCTCGCTGCCGCCCACATAGCTGCCGACCAGGGCGTCGACGGCGCGGCCGTGGTCCTGGAAACGGCTCTTGGGCAGGGTGATGATGAGGTGCTCGCTCCACTCGGGGTTGAGCACCTCGTATTCCTGCGTGGTGTCGTAGATCAGCCACTGGCCGCTGCGCGCGCGGGCCTCGCGGCCGTTCTGGCGCACGGTGGCGCAGCCCTGCCAGGGCGCCACGATCTTGAGGAAGTCCGTGCGGCGGCTGGCCATGGCGTCCGAAGTGCGGCGCACGCGATGGCGGCCGGCCTCGATCTTGGTCATGCCCACGCGCCCCAGCGCCAAAGTGCCCAGCCGCGCGCAGAAATGCGCATCGCCATAGGCGTCGCTCTCCAGTCCGTAGAGCGTGGACATCCATTGCTGCCACGCGCCAATGGCCCGGGCGCCCTGCATCTCGGTCATCTGGTAGGCGGGTGAGGCATGAGGCATGGCTTCTCCTGAAGCGGCAACAGGATGCTTCATTATCCATAGCACCTGCCATGCTGGCGCAGCAGAGACCGGCGGCAACCGGGGAAATCGGTGTTTACCCATATGCGACTGCACTGCGGGACAAGATGTTGTGCACGCCCAGACAAACCCCTGCCGGCGCGATTTCCTAGGATGAGGCGACAAACGGCCAGCCCATGAGCCGGACCGATCCACCGAGGAGACATCCATGCCACCGTCGAACAAGCGCCTTGTCCTCAAACGTCGTGCCCTCAAGGGCCTTGCCGCTGCCATGGCCGTGGCAGGCCTGGGCGGCCTTTCCGCCAGGGCTGCCGCCCAGGAGGCGCCCAAATCCGTGCGCATTGGCTGGGCCATTGCCAAGACCGGCGTGAACGCGGGCGGCACGGCTGCCACCGTCACGCCCAACTACAGGCTCTGGGTCAAGGAGATCAACGACGCGGGCGGCATTTTGCTCAAGGCCTACAACAAGCGCGTGCCCGTCGAGGTCGTCGAATACGACGACCGCTCCAGCACCGAGGAAGCCGTGCGCGCCACCGAGCGCCTGATCACCCAGGACAAGGTGGACTTCGTGCTGCCGCCCTGGGGCACGGGCACCAACCTGGCCGTGGGCCCCACCTACGAAAAGCACAAGTACCCGCTGCTGGCCGCGACCTCGGTGACCGACAAGGCGCCCGAGCTGGCCAAGCGCTGGAAGCACGCCTTCTTCCTGCTGGGCACGGGCGGCGAATATGCCGAGGACCTGGTCGCCACGCTGGAAAAGGCCAAGGCCGAGGGCAGGATCAACAACAAGATCGCCATGGTCAACATCGCCGACGGCTTCGGCGTGGAGCTGGCCAATGCCACGCGCAAGGCCGCCAAGAAGCACGGTTTCGAGCTGGTCTACGACAAGAGCTATCCCATCGGCACGCAGGACATGACGCCCGTGATCAACGAGGCCAAGGGCAAGGGCGCGGACACCTTCGTCGCCTACTCCTACCCGCCCGACACCATGCTGATCACCGAGCAGGCGCGCACGCTGGGCCTGGCGCCCAAGGTGATGTTCACCGGCGTGGGCACGCAGTTCCCCATGTTCAAGGGCAAGTTCGGCAAGGCCGCCGAAGGCATCATGGCGCCCGGCGGCATCGACGCGGCCAGCCCGCAGATGCAGGCCTACCTTCAGCGCTTCAAGCAAGCCACGGGCCAGGAATCCGACCGCTTTGCCAGCCCCATCGTCTACGCCTCGCTGCAGATGCTGCAGCAGGCCCTGGAGCGCGTGGGCAGGATAGACCGCGCGGCCGTGACCGAGGAGATCCGCAGCGGCAGCTTCGAGACCGTGATCGGCACCGTCAAGCTCGAAAACCAGATGCTCACCAGGCTGTGGCATGTGGGCCAGTGGCAGGGCGGCGAGTTCAATGCCATCGCTCCGACGAACCGCGCCGGCGCCAGGCCGGCCGTGATTCCCAAGCCCGGCTGGTGATGCACGCCACGGCCTCCTGCTGCTGCGCGGGTGCCGTGCAAGCGGCTCATGGACTATCAAAAAAAAATAGCTGCCAGCGCACGCCTGCAATTATTTCTGAAATGAATAAATCACAAGAACCATGAATTGCCAGCGTCAAGCGCTATGAATCTGATAGACATTCTTCTCGCGGGCGCCATGCTGGGCGGGCTCTACGGGCTGGTGGCCATGGGACTGACGCTGCAATACGGCGTGGCCCGCATCATGAATCTCTCGTATGGAGAATTCCTGATCGCGCCGGCCTTTCTCGCCTACTTCGCCGTCACCGCCCGGGGCCTCTCGCCCCTGTGGCTGCTGGTGCTGGCCGTGCCCCTGGGCTTTGCCGTGCAGTGGCTGATCTACCAGCTGCTGCTCACGCCCCTGGTGCGCCGCGCCCGCGGCGGCCCGGCGCTGGAAGCGGACTCCATACTCGCCACCTTCGGCATGCTGTTCGTGGCACAGGGCCTGATGCTGGCGGGCTTCGGCGGCGACTACCACAGCTACACCTATCTGGCCGATCCCGTGGAGGTCCTGGGCAGCAAGGTCGCCGCCAACCGGCTGCTGGTGCTGGCCGTGGCCCTGGTGCTGGGCGGCGGCCTGTACCTGCTGCTCACGCGCACCCGCGCCGGCGCCGTGGTGCGCGCCGTCGCGGTGGCGCCGCAGTTTGCGCACCTGGTGGGCATCAACGTGCGCCAGACGGCGGCCCTGGCCTTCGGCCTGGGCGGCGCCCTGGTGGCCGCCAGCGGCGTGCTGGTCAGCATGTTCCTGCCGTTCTCGGCCAGCATGGGCACCATGTTCGCGATGAAGGCGCTGATCGTCGTCATCATGGGCGGCGTGGGCAATCTCCTGGGCTGCCTGGCTGCGGGCATGCTGCTGGGTTTTGCCGAGACGCTGGTGGCCTCCTTCGTCGATCCCGGCCTGACGCTGGCCGTGAACTACGGCGTCTTCCTGCTGGTGCTGCTGCTGCGGCCCACTGGCCTGTTCGGGAGGAGCGCGCGATGAGCCGCAAGGAAATCCTGGCCTGGGCCGCCGGTGCCTGCGTGCTGCTGGGCCTGGCCCTGCTGCCGCGCTGGCTGGAGGACGACTACTACCTGTCCCTGCTGATCAGCATCCTCATGTACTGCGTGCTGGCCACGTCCTGGGCGCTGTTCTCGGGCCCCACGCGCTATGTGTCGCTGGCCACCGTGGCCTTCTTCGGCCTGGGCGCCTATGTGACGGCCGTGTTCGGCGAGCAGCTGCCCTGGGCCGCGGTGCTGGCCATCGCCGCGGGCGCGGGCCTGGCCGTGGCGCTGGTCGTGGGCCTGTCCACGCTGCGCCTGTCGGGCGTGTACTTCGTGATCTTCAGCTTCGGCCTGGCCGAACTGGTCAAGCAGCTGGTGACCTGGTGGGAGGTGAACGTCACCAAGGACCTGGGCCGCTACGTGTTCGTGGACATCACCCAGCTCGACATCTACTGGCAGCTGCTGGCCCTGCTGGCCCTGGTGCTGGGCCTGCGCGCGCTCATCCACCGCTCCCGCCTGGGCCTGGCCCTGCGCGTGATCGGCGAGGACGAGACCGTGGCCAAGCACGTGGGCATCAACACCACGCATGCCAAGGTGCTGCTGTTCACCGCCAGCGCCGTGTTCATGACGGTGACCGGCGCCATCATGGCACCGCGCTGGACCTATATCGACCCCAGCATCGCCTTCGCGCCCGTGATCTCTTTCCAGACGCTGATCATGGCCCTGCTCGGCGGCGCGGGCGCGCTGCTGGGACCCGTGCTCGGCGCCGTGCCGCTGGTGCTGCTGTTCGAGTACCTGGGCGCGCACTTTCCCAACCACTTCTCCATCCTGCTGGGCCTGGTGTTCATCGTGATCGTCTACTTCGTGCCCCAGGGCCTGTCGGGCTGGATCACCCGGTTCTCCCGCCGCAAGAAAGGGCTCCCATGACTGCGGCCCACACCTGCACGCTGCTGTCCGTGCGCTCGGCCACCCGGCGCTTTGGCGGCCTGGTCGCCGTCAACCAGCTGAGCTTCGACCTCTACCCCGGCGAGGTCGTGGGCCTGCTCGGCCCCAACGGCTCGGGCAAGACCACGGCCATGAACCTGATCTCGGGCGCCCTGCCCGCCCATGGCGGACAGATCCTGTTCAACGGCCAGCCCATACACGCGCTCAAAAGCCACCAGATCGCCCGCCTCGGCATTGCGCGCACCTTCCAGCTGGTGCGGGTGCTGGGCCCGCTCAGCTGCCAGGACAACGTCATCGCCGGCATGGCCTTCAAGCCGCGGCCGCTGTTCGGCAAGGCCGCCGCGGCGCGCGCGCAGGAGCTGCTGCAGCGCGTGGGCCTGGAGCGGCACGCCGCCCTGCCCGCCGGCGAGCTGACCTATATCGACCAGAAACGCCTGGAGCTGGCCCGCGCCCTGGCGCTGGAGCCGCGCCTGCTGCTGCTGGACGAGTGGCTGGCCGGCCTCAACCCCACCGAGCTGCAGCAGGGCATCGCGCTGATCCGCCAGCTGCAGGGCAGCGGGCTGACGATTCTCATGGTCGAGCACGTGATGGACGCCGTGCATGCGCTGTGCAGCCGCTGCGTGGTGATGCATGCCGGCACCCGGATCGCCGAGGGCGCAACCGCCCAGGTGCTGCGCGACCCCGAGGTCGTGCGCGCCTATCTGGGCGGCGAAGAGGACGACAGCCGGGAGGCCGCCCATGCTTGAGGTACGCCATCTGTCCGTGCGCTACGGCAAGCACCAGGCACTGCACGAGGTGGCGCTGCAGGTGCAGCCGGGCGAACTGGTCGTGATGCTGGGGGCCAACGGTGCCGGCAAGTCCAGCCTGCTCAAGGCCCTGGGCGGCATGGTCGCGGCCGATGCCGGCGCCAGCGCCCGCCTGGCCGGCCAGGAGCTGATGCAGCTGCCCGCGCATGCCATCGTGCAGTCGGGCCTGGCCCTGGTGCCCGAAGGGCGCGGCGTGTTCGGCGACCTGAGCGTGAAGGAAAACCTGCAGCTGGGCGCCCAGCCGCAGCGCGCCCGCGCCGGCGAGGCGCAGAATCTGGAGCGCGTCTTCACCCTGTTTCCCAAGCTGCGCGACCGGCTGGCCCAGACCGTGCGCACCATGAGCGGCGGCGAGCAGCAGATGGTGGCTGTGGGCCGCGCGCTCATGAGCCAGCCGGATATCCTGCTGCTCGACGAGCCCTCGCTGGGCCTGTCGCCACTGATGTGCAGGGAGCTGTTCGCGGCGCTGGCGCGCATCAAGACCCTGGGCATGGGCGTGCTGCTGGTGGAGCAGAACGCGCGCCAGAGCCTGGCCATCGCCGACCGCGGCTATCTGCTGGAGACCGGCCGCATCGTGGGCGAGGGCTCGGCCCGGGAGCTCAGCGGCAGCCCCGCCGTGCGCCGCGCCTACCTGGGCGGCTCACACTGAAAAAAAGCATTCATGGCGCCCGGATGGACGGGCGCCCACTTCTGAACCTTCCCAAGGAGATATGGCAATGATTGAACAGAAAATGCTGATTGCCGGAGCGGCATGCGAAGCCGGCAACGGCGCCACTTTCGAGCGCCAGAACCCGCTCGACGGCTCGGTGGCCACGCGCGCGCCTGCCGCCACCACCGAGGACGCCGTCCGCGCCTGCAACGCGGCCGCGGCCGCGTTTCCCGCCTGGTCCAGGCTGGGGCCCACGGAGCGCCGCCAGATGCTGATGAAGGCGGCACAGGCGCTGGAGGCCAAGGCCGAGGCCTTTGCCGCCGCCATGGCCGCCGAGACCGGCGCCTCGGGCATCTGGGCCGGCTTCAATGTGCACCTGGCCGCCAACATGTTCCTCGAAGCGGCTTCGCTGACCACACAGATCAGCGGCCAGATCATTCCCTCGGACGTGCCCGGCAGCGTGGCCATGGCCGTGCGCCAGCCCGCCGGCGTGGTGCTGGGCATCGCGCCCTGGAACGCCCCGGTCATCCTGGCCACGCGCGCCATCGCCACGCCGCTGGCCTGCGGCAACACCGTGATCCTCAAGGGCTCGGAGCTGTGCCCCGCCACCCACGGCCTCATCATCGAGGCCCTGCAGGAAGGCGGCCTGCCGCCGGGCGTGGTGAACTTCGTGACCAATGCGCCCGAGGATGCGGGCGCCGTGGTCGAGGCCATGGTGGCCCACCCTGCCGTGCGCCGCGTGAACTTCACGGGCTCCACGCGCGTGGGCCGCATCATCGGCCAGACCTGCGCCAAATACCTCAAGCCGGCCATCCTGGAGCTGGGCGGCAAGGCGCCGTTCCTGGTGCTGGACGACGCCGACATCGACGCGGCCGTGGCCGGCTGCACCTTCGGCGCCTTCGCCAACTCGGGCCAGATCTGCATGTCCACCGAGCGCATCATCGTGGACGAGGCCGTGGCCGAGGAATTCATCGCCAAGCTGGTGGCCCGCGCCCAAACCCTGCCCCTGGGGGATCCTCGCCAGGGCCCCGTGGTATTGGGTTCGGTAGTGGACATGAACACCGTCACCCGCGTCAACGCGCTCATCGACGATGCTGTGAGCCAAGGAGCCCGGATCCTCTGCGGCGGCAAGGCAAGCAACACGCTGATGCCCGCCACGCTGATCGACGGCGTGACGCCCGGGATGCGCATCTTCCGCGAGGAAACCTTTGCGCCCGTGAAGGCCATCGTGCGCGTGCGCGGCGAAGACCAGGCCATTGCCATGGCCAACGACAACGAGTTCGGCCTGTCCTCGGCCGTCTATACGCGCGACACGGCCCGCGGCTGGCGCGTGGCCGCGCGCATCGAGGCCGGCATCTGCCATGTCAACGGCCCCACGGTGCACGACGAGGCGCAGATGCCGTTCGGCGGCGTGAAGAACTCAGGCTACGGCCACTTCGGCGGCCAGGCCGGCATCGACGCCTTCACCGACACGCGCTGGATCACCCTGCAGACCGAACCGCGCCATTACCCGTTCTGACGCCGCGCTCCATAAAAAAAGCCGCCTTTTCAGGCGGCTTTTTCGATCAGGCACGGCCGCCGGAGCCGCCTTGCTCAGGCAAAGCTGTCGTCGTCGAAATAATCGCCGCCGTCCAGGCTGTTGCTGCTGGCGGTGTCGAAGATGCTGTCGATGCCGGCATCGCGCGCCAGCTGGTCGGAACCGCCGCTGTCGCCATAGAAGTTCTGCGTGATGTTCTCCTGCACGGCCGGCTGGCCCGTGCTGCCGCCGCCGAAGAGCCCGCTGCCCGCTCCGCGGTGGCCGCCCAGCAGGCTTTCCAGCCCGTTGAACAGGAACATGCCGCCGGCCACGCCGGCAGCCGACGCGGCGGCGCTGCTCAGAAAACTGCTGCCTGCCGAGGCGGCCGGGGCCGGCGCATAGGCCGGCGCGGGCGCAGCCGCAGCCCTGGGCGCGGCGCCAAACCAGCGCTCGCGCCAGCCCGAAGGCTGCTGGGGCGGGGCGCCGCGGTAGCCCGCATATTCGGATTCCTGCTCATAGCCTCGCTCAGGCGTGCGGCCGAACTGCGTGCCCAGCCCCCCCGAAAGAAAGCTGCCGGCGCCTTGCTGCGTGCCAGCGCCGGCCTGGGCCGCCTGCTGCTGCAGCTGGGCAATCTGCTGCTGCGCCTGCTGCAGTCCCTGCTCCAGCAGCAAGGTGCGCTGGGCCAGCCAGTAGGCTGCGTCGGGCACGGCCGCCAGGCCCTTGCGGATTTCCGCCTCGGCCTGCGGGTCCTTGGGAGTGCCCTGGGTCTGTGCCAGGCGCTGGAACAAATCGTGCAGCAATTGCTGTTCTTGAGAGGTCATGGTCCTTGTCCTTTCTGCCGAGCAGATAGGGCCAGTATGCGCGGGAGCAAGAGTCCATTTGTGAAGGCTTCCCGCATGCTGGTTGCACGGTGTAACAGCGCCTGCGCCCCGCCCGCAGCGCAGGCTGCTGCGGGGCGCTGCAAGGCTTTGGCCCGCATGGGACAATGGCGGCCATCGCGCCCCGGGCGCCAATGCACAAGCAACAACCATGGAAGTTACCGAACAATGCGTGGTCGCACTGACCTGGACGCTGAAAGACACACTGGGCGAAGAGCTGGACGTGCTCGACGAACCGGTCGAATTCCTGGTCGGCGGGGATGACCTGCTCAAGCGCGTGGAGGATGCGCTGCAGGGCCATACCGCGGGCCAGACGCTGGACCTGCACCTGGAGCCCGAAGAGGCTTTCGGCGACTACGACGAGAACCTGATCTTCCTCGAGCCGCTGGCACTTTTCCCCAAGGAAATCGAGGAAGGCATGACCTTCGAGGCCAGCGCCCTGCCCAAGGGCTGCAGCCAGGTGCCGGCGGACCTGCTCTATACCGTGAGCGAGATCTACCCCGAGCATGTGGTGCTGGACGGCAACCACCCGTTGGCCGGCATCGCCCTGCGCCTGCACCTGAAGATCGAAGGCGTGCGCGAAGCCACCGAGGAAGAGATCGGCCGCGGCACCGTGGGCACGGGCTTTTTCCGCATCGCCCCCATGGCGCCGGGCAACGACACGCTGCACTGAGCGGCCGGACCGCGCCCATGAAAAAGGGACTCCGGCGGAGTCCCTTTTTGCTGCGCCGCGCTGGCCCTGTGGATCAGCGGTAGATCTGGTTGCCGTCCACGCGCACGTATTCGCCGATGTTGAGCTGGGGCGGCTGCTGGTAGTCGAAGGCGCGCACGCTGCCGTCGTTGAGCTGCACGGTCACACGGTAGATGTCGCGCACGCTGCCGCCGCCCATGCCGTTTTGCACGGCATTGCCCGCCAGTGCGCCGCCGACCACGCCGGCAATCGTGGCCAGCGTGCGGCCAGAGCCCTTGCCCACCTGGTTGCCCAGGACGCCGCCGATCACGCCGCCGGCAATGGCGCCGCCGGCACCCACGCCGCTGGAGTCCTGCACGCGCACGGTCTCGATGTTGAGCACGCGGCCCTGCTGGGCATAGTTGCCGTTCTGGTAGCCGTAGCCGCCGTTGTTCGCGGGATAGGCGGGGTAGGTGCTGGCCTGGTAGCCGCCGGTCTGATAGCTGCCTGTCTGGTAGGTGTTGGTCTGGTAGCCCTGGGCGGGATAGCGGCCCTGGGGATAGGCAACACATGCCGAGAGCATGGCCACCACGGCACCTGCAGCGGCAAGACGGCTCCAGCGTTGAATGGCTTGCATCGAGAAATCTCCTGTGGTCGAAAGTAGCGGACAGGCCCCTGGCAGCTGCGCCGGTGCAGATGCGCGGGAATCCGCTGTTCCCGGCTTCTTCGGCACCCGGCCGCGGTCCTGTCCCGATGATGCTCTATCAACGCGGCCTCTGCCGTAGGCGACGACAGCGCTCACATTTGCTCACCAAAAAGGCGCGCTGCAACACCTGCCTGCACAGGCGGCACTCAGCGGCGCGTGTGCACATCCACCAGCGTGCCGCTGCGGGCGTCCACATAGAGCTTGACCGCCCGGCCGTCGGCGCTCGTGGCCTTGAGCTTGTACAGGCCGTCGGCCCAGCGGATCTCCTGCAGATCGCGGTATCCGATATGCACCAGGCGGTCGCGGATCTCGCTGGCCGGCAGCGTGCTGGCTGCGGCCCCGGCCGGCGCGCCGGTTGCGCCGCTCTGTGCCGGGGAAGGCGCCGCCTGGGCCTGGACCGCGGCCGAGGCCAAGAGCATCAGCGCCGCGCCGGTGGCCAGCACCGCGCGGCGCAGCTGCTGCGCCAGGGTGCCGCAATGGGTATCGATGCGCGCGGTGCAGGTCTGGAAATCCATAGGTCTCCTTCAGGGACGTGTTGCGGGTGAAAGACAGCCCCAATGCCGCAATGCCAAAAAGGCCGGGAAGCCGGGCTGCATGGGTGCCATTGTTCGAAAACCTGCCTGAACGCCGCCTGAAGCGCCTGTTCAGCCTGCGTTCATCCTGGCTCCGCTATAAGCCTGAACCATGACTGCCTGCCCGCCTTCCCGCCTCGCCCCGCCCACCCGCCGTGTCCGCCGGCTCGTGCAGGCCGCCGCTCTGGCCTGCGCCCTGCTGCCGTCCGCCTGGCTGCAGACGGCCCAGGCCGGCAACGACGACCACGAACTGGCCCGCCAGGCCCTGCAGCAAGGCAAGATACTGCCTTTGCGCACGGTGATGGACCGCGTGGAGGAGCAATACCGGGGCCAGGTGATCAAGGTGGAATTCGAGCGCGACGACGGCCTGTTCGTCTACGACATCCGCCTGCTGCAGAACGACGGCAAACTGGTCAAGCTCAAGCTCGATGCACGCGACGGCAGCCTGATCAGCATGAAGCGCAAGAACTGAGCCGCGAAGGGAGGAAAGCATGCGAATCCTGTTGGTCGAGGACGAACCCACGCTGCGCGGGCAGCTGCTGCAGGCCCTGCAGCAGGCAGGGCACACGGTGGAAACCGCCGCGGACGGCGCCACGGCCCAGTACCTGGGCGAAGTCGAGGACTTCGACGCCGCCGTGCTGGACCTGGGCCTGCCCGTGCGCGACGGGCTGACCGTGCTGCGCGCCTGGCGCGAGCAGGGCCGGCCCATGCCGGTGCTCATCCTCACGGCCCGCGCGGCCTGGCACGAGAAAGTGGCCGGCATGGACGCCGGGGCCGACGACTATCTGGCCAAGCCCTTCCACATGGAGGAACTGCTGGCGCGGCTGCGCGCGCTGCTGCGGCGCCTGAGCCCGCATGCCAGTGCGCACTGGCAGTGCGGCCCCATCGTGCTCGATTCGCGCCAGGCCCGCGTCACCGTGGACGGCCGGGCGCTCACGCTCACCAGCCATGAATTCAAGGTGCTGGCCCTGCTCATGCAGCGCGCCGGCGCCGTGGTCTCGCGCACCGAGCTGTCCGAGCACATCTACCCGCAGGACAGCGACCGCGACTCCAACACCATCGAAGTCTTTGTAGGCCGCCTGCGCAAGAAGCTGCCCCCCGGCAGCATCGCAACCGTGCGCGGCCTGGGCTACCGGCTCGTGGACACCGCCGGGGCCGGCCAAGCCGGGGCCGCCGGCACGCCGCTGAGCGCATGAGCGGCGCCCCCGGCTTCGCGCCCTGGCGCCTGGCGGGCTGGCGCGGCTCGCTGCGCCTGCGCCTGTTCGTGGGCACGCTGGTCTGGGTGCTGATGGCCATTGCCGTGGCCGGCTGGGGCCTGCGCGCGCTGTTTGCCGAGCACATCGCCCAGCAGCTGCGCAGCCAGCTCGTGCTGCAGCTGGACCGGCTCAGCGCCGGCGTCAACCTGCAGGGCGACGGGCGCATCGGCGTCCAACCCGCGCCCAGCGACCAGCGCCTGCAGCAGCCGTTGTCGGGCCTGTACTGGCAGATCGACCAGCTCGATGCCGCGGGCCGCGGCACCGCGCATGCGGGCGTGCAGCGCTCGCGTTCGCTGTGGGACCAGACGCTGGACTGGTCGCGCTTCGCGCCGCAAGGCGGCGCGGCAGCGCTCGTCCACGGGCGCCTGCCCATGGCGCAAGGCCAGCCCGGCAAGGCGGACCGGTGGCTGGAAGTGGTGTCCCGCGAGCTGCAGCTGCCCGAGGCCGGCGCGCCGCCGCTGCGCCTCATGGTCGCGGCCGACGGCAGCCTGCTGGCCGAGCCGCTGCAGCGCTTCACGCGCATGCTGGCCATGGCGCTGGGCACGCTGGCGCTGGGGCTGATCGCGGCCGTGGCCATCCAGCTGCAGCTGGCGCTGGCGCCGCTGGCGGCCATCCGCCGGCAGCTGGCGGCGATACGCCAGGGCGACGCCGCCGAGCTGCAGGGCCGGCACCCGAGCGAGCTGATGCCGCTGGTGCAGGAGTTCAACCATGTGCTGCAGACCAATGCCGAGATGGTGCAGCGCGCGCGCACCCAGGCCGGCAACCTGGCCCACGCGGTCAACACGCCGCTGACCATTCTGGCCAATGCCGCCGCGCAGCAGGACTCTGCGCTGGCCGAGCTGGTGCGCGAGCAGGTGGCCAGCGCCAGCCGCCAGGTGGAGCACCATCTGGCGCGCGCGCGCGCCGCAGCCACCCAGGCCGCCGGCCTGCGCACGCCGCTGCAGCCGCCGCTGCAGTCGCTGGTGCGCACCATGGCGCGGCTGCATGCGGGCCGCGGCATCCGCTTCGAGATCGAGGGGAGGCCCGAGGACTGGGACTTTCGCGGCGATGTGCAGGATCTGATGGAGATGCTGGGCAATCTGCTCGACAACGCGGGCAAATGGGCGCGCTCCACGGTGCGGCTGCAGGTGCAGGGCCAGGACCAGTGCGTGGTGCTGTGCGTGGACGACGACGGCCCGGGCATAGAGCAGCAGGCGCGCGAGCGCATTTTCGAGCGCGGCCGGCGTCTGGACGAAAAGCGCCCGGGCACGGGCCTGGGCCTGGATATCGTGCGCGATCTGGTGCAGTCGTATGGCGGCCGCATCGAGGCCCGCACCGCCCCGCTGGGCGGCCTGCGCATGCGGCTGGAGCTGCCCGCCGTGCCGCATGCGGATACGCCAGCCAGGCCGTCTATCCAAGGACAGGACTCAACAAAAGCATAGCTGCTTGCGCTTGCTGCACCTTGGATTCATTCAGAAACTTGCTTGCTTCTTATGTTTATCAGGCGCTGCAAGCTCCTTGAAGCATAGCAACCCGGCATGGGCTGCCCGACGCTTTCCTTGGTCAGCGGCTCTGGCCCCTACTGCTTGCCGGTCGAGCCGTAGCCACCCTCGCCGCGCTCGCTGGCATCGGCGAATTCCTCGACCAGATTGAAGCGGGCCTGCACCACGGGCACGATGACCAGCTGGGCCAGGCGGTCCATGGGCTGCAGCGTGAAGGCGGTCTGCGAGCGGTTCCAGGCGCTGACCATGAGCTGGCCCTGGTAGTCCGAATCGATCAGCCCGACCAGGTTGCCCAGCACGATGCCGTGCTTGTGGCCCAGGCCCGAGCGCGGCAGGATCATGGCGGCATAGCCGGGGTCCTGCAGATGCATGGCCATGCCGGTGGGGATCAGCTGCCACTGGCCGGGCTCCAGCACCACGGGCGCGTCGATGCAGGCACGCAGGTCCAGGCCGGCGCTGCCGGGCGTGGCATAGGCGGGCATGTTCTCGCGCAGGCGCGCATCCAGAATCTTGACATCTACTTTCATAACAACCTTTGCTGGCGCGCCGCCGCTGCGGCGCGCTCTCGGATCTGCAAACGCCTTTCCCGCCACGGCCCGCAGGGCGGGCGGAAAGGCAAAGGGCGCCATTGTGCCTGCCGCCGGGAGCCGAATCGCTTATCTGCCCCGGAGCTTGGCGATCAGATTGCCCAGCAGCGAGAACCAGGCCATCAGCGACACCGCTGTGCCCAGGGCCGGCGAGACCCGCGTCAGCATCGCGCCCGCCACGACCATGAACAGCACGAACGGCGAAACCCAGGGACGCCGCCGGGGGGCGGCCTGCGCCTTGCGGCTGTCGATCTCACGCTCGATTTCCTGAAAGCGGCGCCTGGCCTCGGCTTTGGACAGGCGGGCGGCGGAGTTGCGGTCCGCGCCCTGCGCGGCGGGCCGGGCGCGCGCCGCGCTGGCGACGGCTCCTGCAGCGCCCACGCGACGGGCCTGATCCGGCTGATCCGGCTGAGCCGGCTGCAGCAGCTGGGCGGCCTCGCGGGCCTGCTGCAGCTTCTCGCGCATCTGGGCCAGCGGGGATTCCGACTGGCTGCCCGGCGTGGCCGAGGCCTGCATCACGGCACTGGCAATGCTGTGGCTCGTGCGGCGGAACTCGGGACTGGCGCGCAGCAGCTTGTCGACATAGGCCACATAGTCGCCATTGCACGGGCCTTCATAGGAGTTCACGGGCGCTCCTCCTTGCGCGCTGCCCCCCGGGCGGCGAGGCGCTGCGCAATGTCCTCGACCAGCTGGCGCGCCAGCACGGCCTTGGACGCATGGGGCAGCTCCTTGCTGCCGTGCTCGTCGATCAGCAGCAGGGCGTTGTCGTCCTTGCCGAAGGTGGCCGGCCCGATATTGCCCACCAGCAGCGGCACGCCCTTGCGCTTGCGCTTGGCGCTGGCGTGCTGCAGCAGGTCATGGCTTTCGGCCGCGAAGCCCACGCAGTACAGCTGGCCGCTGCGCGCGCGTTCGGACTGGGCGACCGCGGCCAGGATGTCGGGGTTCTCGACAAAGGCCAGGGCCGGCACGTCGCCCGAGCCGTCCTTCTTGATCTTCTGGTCCGAAAATTCCGCCGGGCGCCAGTCGGCGACGGCCGCCGTGGCGACGAACACCGAGGCATCGCCGACGCGCGCCTGCACCGCCTCCAGCATCTGCCGGGCGGACTGCACATTGACGCGCGCCACGCCGCGCGGCGTGGCCAGGTGCACGGGGCCGGCCACCAGCGTGACCTCGGCCCCCGCCTCGCGCGCCGCGCGCGCAATCGCAAAGCCCATCTTGCCGCTGGAATGGTTGGTGATGCCGCGCACCGGATCGATGGCCTCGAAGGTCGGGCCGGCCGTCACCAGCACATGATGGCCCTGCAGGCGCTTGGGCGTGAAGAAGGCTGCCAGTTCCTCCATGATCTCCTCGGGCTCCAGCATGCGGCCGTCGCCGGTCTCGCCGCAGGCCTGGCTGCCGTTGCCCACGCCCAGCACGGTGGCGCCGTCCAGCGCCACGCGCGACAGATTGCGCTGCGTGGCCGGGTGGGCCCACATCTCGCGGTTCATGGCCGGCGCCAGCAGCAGGGGTACGCGCTCCATGGGGCGGGCCAGGCACAGCAGGCTCAGCAGCTCGTCCGAGCGGCCCTGCACCAGGCGCGCGATGAAGTCCGCGCTGCACGGCGCGATCAGGATGGCGTCGGCTTCGCGGCTCAGGTTGATGTGGGGCATGTTGTTGGGTTCGCGCACATCCCACTGGGAGGTGTAGACTGCGCGGCCTGAAAGCGCCTGCATGGTGACCGCAGTCATGAACTGCTCTGCCGCCTCGGTCATCACCACCTGCACGGTGGCGCCGGCCTGCACCAGCAAACGGCACAGCTGCGCCGATTTGTAACAAGCCACGCCCCCGGAGAGACCCAGCACCAGATGTTTGCCTGCGAACACTTCAGTCATGGCGCGCAATTTAGCAGACCCGCGCCGCCGCCGCTGCGGCGCGAAAAGGCTTTGAACGGCCCGCTAGCACCCCTGCGTGCCACGCCGAAATTGGCGGCGCACCTATAATCCTGTTTTACCACCACCAAAAAAAGACATGACCAAGTTCGTCTTCGTCACCGGCGGTGTGGTGTCTTCCCTGGGCAAGGGAATCGCCTCAGCCTCCCTTGCAGCGATTCTGGAATCGCGCGGCCTCAAAGTCACCCTCATCAAACTGGACCCCTACATCAACGTGGACCCGGGCACCATGTCGCCCTTCCAGCACGGTGAGGTGTTCGTGACCGACGACGGTGCCGAGACGGATCTGGACCTGGGCCACTACGAGCGTTTCATCGAAACGCGCATGCGCCAGACCAACAACTTCACCACGGGCCGCATCTACCAGTCCGTGCTGGAAAAGGAGCGCCGCGGCGACTACCTGGGCAAGACCGTGCAGGTCATCCCCCACGTCACCAACGAAATCCAGGAGTTCATCAAGCGCGGCGCCGGCATCGGCACCGAGCATGAGGTGGATGTCGCCATCTGCGAGATCGGCGGCACCGTGGGCGACATCGAATCCCTGCCCTTTCTCGAAGCCGTGCGCCAGCTGGCGCTCAAGCTGGGCCCCAACAACTCGGCCTTCGTGCACCTGACCTACCTGCCCTTCATCGAGACGGCCGGCGAGCTCAAGACCAAGCCCACCCAGCACACCGTGCAGAAGCTGCGCGAGATCGGCATCCAGCCCGATGCGCTGCTGTGCCGCGCCAAGCACCAGGTGCCCGGCGAGGAAAAGGAAAAGATCTCCCTGTTCACCAACGTGCCCGAATGGGGCGTGATCTCCATGTGGGACGTGGACACCATCTACAAGGTGCCGCGCATGCTGCACGAGCAGGGCCTGGACGGCCTGATCTGCGACAAGCTGCGCCTGAACACGCCGCCCACCAACCTCAAGCGCTGGGACGACCTGGTCTACGAGACCGAGCATCCGCAGGGCGAGGTCAAGATCGCCATGGTGGGCAAATACGTGGAGCTGTCCGACGCCTACAAGTCGGTCAACGAAGCGCTCAAGCACGCCGGCCTGCGCAACCACACCGGCGTGAAGATCACCCATGTGGACTCGGAGACCATCACCGACGCCAACGCCAAGCAGATGCTCAAGGAGTACGACGCCATCCTGGTGCCCGGCGGCTTCGGGTCGCGCGGCGTGGAGGGCAAGATCTCCACGGCCCGGTTCGCCCGCGAGAACAAGGTGCCCTACCTGGGCATCTGCCTGGGCATGCAGGTGGCCACCATCGAATATGCGCGCCATGTGGCCGGACTCGAGCAGGCCAACTCCACCGAGTTCGACCCCAAGACGCCCAACCCCGTGATCGCGCTGATCACCGAGTGGAAGGACGCCGACGGCACGATCAAGACCCGCGACGAGAACTCCGACCTGGGCGGCACCATGCGCCTGGGCGCCCAGTCCTCGGACGTTCAGCCCGGCACGCTGGCGCACAGCATCTACGGCGACGTGGTGACCGAGCGCCACCGCCACCGCTACGAAGCCAATACCCAGTACCTGGGCAAGCTGCGCGAAGCGGGCCTGGTGATCTCGGCCCTGACGCAGCGCGAGCAGCTGACCGAAATCGTCGAGCTGCCCAAGGAAGTCCACCCCTGGTACATCGGCGTGCAGTTCCATCCCGAGTTCAAGTCCACGCCCTGGAACGGCCACCCGCTGTTCAATGCCTTCGTGAAGGCCGCGATGCAGCATCGCCAGGCCGCCAAGAAGGCATAAAAAAGAGAGCGGATTGCGCTTGATGAGTCACACTTGTCAAGCGCTTTTACATTGAGAGCGGCTTGCAGCAAGCGCAGGCCGCTACCATTTCCAAGTTTCCGAGGAACCCACCATGAAACTCTGCGGCTTCGACATCGGCCTTGACCAACGCTTTTTCCTGATTGCCGGCCCCTGCGTGGTCGAGTCCGAGCAGCTGCAGATGGATGTGGCCGGCCAGCTCAAGGAAATCACCTCTTCGCTGGGCATTCCCTTCATCTTCAAGAGCAGCTTCGACAAGGCCAACCGCTCCTCGGGCACCAGCTTTCGCGGCCCGGGCATGGAAAAAGGCCTGGAGATCCTGGCCAAGGTGAAAAAGGAAATCGGCGTGCCCGTGCTCACCGACGTGCACACCGAGGCCGAAGTGCCCCATGTGGCCGCCGTGGTGGACGTGCTGCAGACGCCGGCCTTCCTGTGCCGCCAGACCGACTTCATCCGCGCCTGCGCCCAGTCCGGCAAGCCCGTGAACATCAAGAAGGGCCAGTTCCTCGCACCGCACGACATGAAGAACGTCATCGACAAGGCCCGCGCCGCCGCCAGGGAAGCCGGCCTGCCCGAGGACAGCTTCATGGCTTGCGAGCGCGGCGCCAGCTTCGGCTACAACAACCTGGTCAGCGACATGCGCTCGCTGGCCATCATGCGCGAGACCGGCGCCCCCGTGGTGTTCGACGCCACCCACAGCGTGCAGCTGCCCGGCGGCAACGGCACCAGCAGCGGCGGCATGCGCGAGATGGTGCCCGTGCTCTCGCGCGCGGCCGTGGCCGTGGGGGTTGCGGGCCTGTTCATGGAAACCCACCCCGATCCCTGCAACGCCCTCTCGGACGGCCCCAACGCCGTGCCGCTCAGGCACATGAAGGCGCTGCTCGAAACCCTGGTGGCGCTGGACGGCATCACCAAGAAGAACGGCTTCCTCGAAAACAGCTTCGGAGTCTGAACATGGCCAGCGGCTACATCATCGCCCACGTGGATATCACCCGGCCCGAGCAATACGACGAGTACCGCAAATGGAGCACCGCCGCCATGCAGGCGCATGGCGCCGAAGTCTGCGTGCGCGGCGGCCGGATGGCCGTGCTCGAAGGCGACTTCGCGCCGCAGCGCGTGGTCGTGCTCAAGTTTCCCAGCTTCGAGGCGGCCCAGGCCTTCTACGACACGCCCGAGTACCGCAAGGCGCGCCAGGCGCGCGAAGGTGCGGCCCTGATGCGCATGATCTGCGTGGAAGGCGTCTGAGACAAAGAATGCAGGCAGGCATGGCAGACACGATCAACCGTGGCGTCATGCCTTTTTTGCGCCGGGCGCCTGTAACCGTTGTTTCGCAAAACATGAAACTCGATTACAGCCTCACGTCAAGGCTAAAGCGGCCTGTCAAATTTGTGCACAATAGCCGCCACTGCCTCTTTCATACTGTTCGCGTGCATGGCGCGCGCAGCCGGCGGAAGGCAACCAGCTTCACCAGTTTTAGTAGCAGCTTGCGCTTGATGCACAAGCGCTTAGGCGAGATTTCACGGTAGAAATCAGCCTGCACGTACCGATTTCAGAAACCTCAAAGGAAATGCAATGAGTGCCATTGTTGACATCGTAGGCCGCGAAGTGCTGGACAGCCGCGGCAACCCCACCGTCGAATGCGACGTGCTGCTGGAGTCGGGCGTGATGGGCCGCGCCGCCGTGCCCTCGGGTGCCTCGACCGGTTCGCGCGAAGCCATCGAGCTGCGCGACGGCGACAAGAGCCGCTACCTGGGCAAGGGCGTGCTCAAGGCCGTCGAGCACATCAACACCGAAATCTCCGAAGCCGTGCTGGGCCTGGATGCTTCCGAGCAGGCTTTCCTGGACAAGACCCTGATCGACCTGGACGGCACCGACAACAAGAGCCGCCTGGGCGCCAACGCCATGCTGGCCGTGTCCATGGCCGTGGCCCGCGCCGCCGCCGAGGAAGCCGGCCTGCCGCTGTACCGCTACTTCGGCGGCATGGGCGGCGTGCAGCTGCCCGTGCCCATGATGAACGTGATCAACGGCGGCGCCCACGCGAACAACACGCTGGACCTGCAGGAATTCATGATCATCCCCGTGGGCGCGCCGAGCTTCCGCGAAGCCGTGCGCTGGGGTGCCGAGGTGTTCCATGCACTGAAGGCCATCATCCACCACAAGGGCATGTCCACCGCCGTGGGCGACGAAGGCGGTTTCGCGCCTTCCGTGGAAAACCACGAAGCCGCCATCCAGCTGATCATCGAAGCCATCGAGAAGGCCGGCTACAAACCCGGCGAGCAGATCGCCCTGGGCCTGGACTGCGCCGCCTCCGAGTTCTACAAGGACGGCATGTATGTGCTGGAAGGCGAGGGCAACCTGACGCTGACGGCCGCCCAGTGGACCGACATGCTGGCCGGCTGGTGCGACAAGTACCCCATCATCTCCATCGAGGACGGCATGGCCGAAGGCGACTGGGATGGCTGGAAGGTGCTGACCGAGCGCCTGGCCTCCAAGGTGCAGCTGGTGGGTGACGACCTGTTCGTGACCAACACCAAGATCCTGAAGGAAGGCATCGAAAAGCGCATCGCCAACTCGATCCTGATCAAGATCAACCAGATCGGCACGCTGACCGAGACCTTCGCCGCCATCGAGATGGCCAAGCGCGCCGGCTACACTGCCGTGATCTCGCACCGTTCGGGCGAAACCGAGGACAGCACCATCGCCGACATCGCCGTGGGCCTGAACGCCGGCCAGATCAAGACCGGCTCCATGAGCCGTTCGGACCGCATCGCCAAGTACAACCAGCTGCTGCGCATCGAGGAAGACCTGGGCGACGTGGCCGAGTACCCGGGCCGCGCGGCCTTCTACAACCTGCGCTGATAAGGAGCACCCCCTGAGCCGCTTCGCGCCTTCCCCCTTGAAGGGGGACGACACCCTCGCTGCGGGGCGGCGCGGCCGGCCCATGCCCTTGCTCGGTGTCCCTCACTTGGACCGCGCCACTTTCTGAGTGCCCTTTCCCATGGTCAATCGCGTCGTTTCCGTTGTCTTGCTGGCCCTGCTGGCCGCCATCCATGCCCAGCTCTGGCTGGGCCATGGCAGCGTGGCCTACGTCAAGGAACTGCAGCAGCAGATCAAGGACCAATACGCCGCCAACGCCCTGGAAAAGGCCGAGAACGACCGGCTGGCCTCCGAGGTCAACGACCTCAAGGACGGCCTGTCGACCGTGGAGGAAAAGGCCCGCAGCGAGCTGGGCATGGTCAAGTCCAACGAGATCTTCGTCCAGGTGACCAAACGCTGACAGTCCGCAGCCTGTGCTCCTGTCACCCAGCCAGCGTATGCTGGCTTTTTTGTTGAAACCGATGCGCGCCTGCCCTCCTCCCGTCGTCCTGCTGTCAGCGCCCCCCGCCCTGGCCCGCTCCATGGCGCATGCACTGATGCGGGCACGCCAGGCGCATGGCGAGCAGGAAAATGGTTCGCCGGCAACCCTGCAGGACTGGCAATGCCTGGCGCCGCAGCCGGACCAGGTCTGGCCGGCCGGAGCGCTGGTCTACCTTCTGGGCCGCGACTGGCGGGAACAGGGCAAGGATCCGACTGCAGACGAGGCGCTGGCACGCCAGTTCTCGGACTGGCGCCAGCAGCTGCATGCGCAGAACCGGCCCTATGTGGTGCTCTACGGCTCGCCGGCCGCGCAATGGCAGCAGCTTGCGGACTCTCTCAAGACCCTCGCTGCAGACGCTGACTGGAGCTGGATTTCCGCCCAGAATCCCTGGAAGCCCAGCGCACGCATGCGGCGCCCAGGATGCGAGCAATGCTCGGACCCCGATTGCGAGCGCCGCCTGTTTGAAGGCCTTTCCCTGGGGCGCTGCGCACCGTCCTCCTGAGGAAGGTGTCTTCGCCTGGCGCAGCCCGGGCTGCGGGACTGCACCACGGACTTGCCAGGCGCCTATTGCACCGAAGACGAGCTGGGCGGCTGGATGCCCGCGGCGGTGAACAGCTGCGCGGCATCGATGGCGTCGAACAGATACTGCTGGCCGCAGAAATCGCAGCCCACGTCGATCTGGCCGCGCTCGGCGATGATGGACTCCACCTCTTCCTCGCCCAGCGAAGTGAGCATGGAGGCCACGCGGTCGCGGCTGCAGGTGCAGGCAAAGCGCGGGGCCTGCTCGTCGGCCTGGGGCGCGAAGCGCAGCAGCTTCTCCTCCCAGAACAGGCGCCGCAGAATGGTTTCCACATCCAGGGTCAGCAGCTCATCCTGGGTCAGGCTGGCGGCCAGCGTGGCGATGCGGTTGTATTCCTCGTTCAAGCCCAGCGCATCCTGCTCGGCCTCGCCGCTTTCCGTCGCGGCGGCCAGATTGGCCTCGCCCTTCACCGGCATGCGCTGCACCATCAGGCCGGCAGCCACCTGGTCATTGGCGGCCAGCACCATCACCGTGTCCAGCTGCTCGGACTGCATCATGTAGAACTGCAGCGCATCCGACAGGCGCTCGAAGCGACCGCCGGCGGCATCGTTGAGCGGTACCACGCCCTGATAGGGACTCTGGCCGGGCTGGCGGTCCTTGGGGTCCAGCGTGACGGCGCAGCGGCCGCTGCCATGGGCATTGACCAGCTCCGCCAGCGGAGCCAGCTGCCCGCGCAAAGGCCGGTTCGCCTCGCCCACCAGCGATGCCGTGGCGCGCAGGCTCAGATCCGACTGCACTTCAGCCACGGCCAGCTTGACCGGGCCGTCGCCCATGATCTGGAAGACCAGCGCGCCGTTGAACTTGATGTTGGACTGCATGAGCACGCCGGCAGCCGTCATCTCCCCGAGCAGGGCACGCACGGCCTGCGGATAGGCGCCGGTGTCGTTGTTGCCGGCGCGGCGCTGCAGGATTTCCTGCCAGGCATCGGTGAGGCGGACAATGGCACCGCGCACCGGCAGGCCGTCGAAAATGAATTTATGCAGTTCAGACACGCAAAAGGTTCCAGTAAAGCACCGGGCCGAACGTCGGTTCAGCCCAGCTTGCGCAGGCCGCTCTTGAAGCGGCGCGCATTGTCGATATAGTGCCGTGCGCTCTGGCGCAAGCCCTCGATCTGCTCGGGGCTCAGCTGGCGCACCGCCTTGGCGGGGCTGCCGATGATCATGGAGCCGTCGGGAAACTCCTTGCCCTCGGTCACCAGCGCACCCGCACCCACCAGGCAGTTCCTGCCGATCCTGGCGCCATTGAGCACCACGGCACCGATGCCGATCAGCGACTCGTCGCCGATCGTGCAGCCATGCAGCATTACTTGGTGGCCCACCGTCACATTGCAACCCACGACCAGCGGTTTTCCGAAATCCGCGTGCAGCACGCTGGCGTCCTGGATGTTGCTGCCCGCGCCGATGGTGATGCTCTCGGTATCGCCGCGCACCACGGTGCCGAACCAGACGCTGGCATCCTCGCCCAGCGTCACCCGCCCCATCACTTCGGCGCTGTCGGCCACCCAGGCGGACTCGGCGATCTTCGGCGCCACACCATCGAGTTCGTAAATTGCCATCTGCTCGGTCTCCGTGGATTGTTGCCAGAGCCGGCACGCACGGGAAGGCACAAGGCATTGCCGCGGGGCAAACGCCTTGCCGCCGCCCGATTCGCGTCGGCCGTGGCTGGTTATGTCAGCAAACCTACAATTGTAGGGATGGAGCTACGTCACCGCGCACTAGAGGTCTTGTGCCTTTCCGATCCCGAGGAAAAAGCCGCTGCAGCCATCGACCTGCATACACGCAAGGCCCTTTATTCCATCGCCGAGCAGGCACCCTCGCCCCCCCCTTCCCGAAACCGGGCTGCCCGGCCGCCCGGCGCGCCCCGAGCTGCGCCACCATACCGCGGTGGCGCGCCGCTCGCCGGCCACGCCCGAGGGCCGTGCCGTGCTCATGCATGCGATCGCGCATATCGAATTCAACGCCATCAACCTGGCGCTGGACGCCGTCTGGCGCTTTGGCGGCATGCCGGCGCAGTACTACCACGACTGGCTGCAGGTCGCGGCCGAGGAGGCCAAGCACTTCAGGCTGCTGCGCGACCACCTGCGCACGCACCTGGGTCACGACTATGGCGACTTTCCTGCCCACCAGGGGCTGTGGACCATGTGCGAGAAGACCGCGGGCGACATCGTGGCCCGCATGGCGCTGGTGCCGCGCACGCTGGAGGCACGCGGGCTCGATGCCACGCCGCAGATCCAGCACAAGCTGCGCAACGTGGCCACGCCGGACGCGCTGGCCGCCGTGGCCATCCTGGACATCATCCTGCGCGAGGAAGTGGGCCATGTCGCCATCGGCAACCACTGGTACCGCTGGCTGTGCGAGCGCAACGGGCTGGACCCTGAATCCCACTACCAAGAACTGACCGCCCGCTACGAGGCGCCGCGCCTGAAGCCCCCGTTCAACGAGCGCGCCCGCCGCGCGGCCGGTTTCACCGAGGCCGAGCTGGCCTGGCTGCAGCAGGTCTGAGGCCCGCGCCGTGCGGCTTGAGGCCGGGCAGCCAATCCCGGCAAACCGGCGACACCATTTTTCTGACAGCATGCCCGCTTCATTCTTACAATCAAACACAGCTCACATTCCTGATGCCCGCGCTTGAGGCTTCACACACTGCATGAATTCCATCTCGGTTGGCTCGACCTCCAGGACCGCCTCCTCCACGGCAAGCGCCGCGGGCAGGGGCATGATCGCGCGCCAGCCCATCGTCAACGACAGGCATCAGGTCGTCGGCTATGAACTGTTCAACCGTGCGCGCGCACCCTACGGCCATACGGCGGACTCCGATGTCACGCTGGTGTTCACCGCGCTGTCGCATGCGGGCGAGGAGGAGCTGGTCGGCACCAAGCTGATCTTTGTCAACTGCACGCACGAAAGCCTGTCGGGCGAGCACCTGGACCTGCTGCCGCCGGAGCGCGTGGTGCTCGAGGTTCCGCCGCTCGGGCATACTGCGGCCAGCGAAGTCAATGCCCGCCTGCCGATCCTGCAGTCGCTGCGCGAGCGCGGCTTCTCGCTGGCCTTCAACCACTCGGTGCTGGAATCGGCCTATGCCGCCTGGCTGCCGCTGGCCGACTACATCAAGCTGGACCTGTCCCTGCTCGCGCCGGACCAGCTCACCGTCATGGTGCGCTTCGCCAGCCGCCACAGCCATGCCGAGCTGATTGCCGAGAAGGTGGAAAGCGCCCAGCAGCACGAGCTGGCCTCGCGGCTGGGCGTGGCGCTGTTCCAGGGCTACTGGTTCGCACGCCCCTCCGTCATGCAGACCAAGCTGCTGACGCCCGCGCAGCAGAACATCGTCCAGCTCATCACGCTGGTGCGCGAGCAGGCCAGCACCGAGGCGATCGAGGAAGTGCTCAAGAAGGACGCAGGCCTGGCCTTCAATCTGCTGCGCCTGATCAATTCGGCCAGCTTCGGCATGCAGCGCGAGATCACCTCGTTCAAGCAGGCGGTGCTGCTGCTGGGTATGAAGAAGCTGTTCCGCTGGGCCGCCATGCTGCTGACCGCCTCGCGCGAGGGCGGGCCGCCGCCTGCCATCGGCCAGACCGCCGTGATCCGCGGGCGCCTGATGGAGCTGCTGGCCCGGGATTCGCTCAGCCATATCGACACCGACCAGGCCTTTGTCTGCGGCATGTTCTCCATGCTGGACCACATGCTGGGCCTGCCGCTGCCGACCGCCATGGCGCTGATTCCCGTGCCCGATGCCGTGGCCGCCGCCGTGCTGCACCGCGAAGGGCCGCTGGGCGAGCTGCTCATCCTGGCCGAAGCCTGCGAGAGCCGCGACAACCTGCTGTACCAGCGCAGCGCCGAGGCGCTGCAGCTGGACCTGGAGCGGATCAACGGCGCGCACCTGCAGGCCATGGCCTGGACCGATCATCTCGCAGACCTCTAGGCCGTGGCGGCCGGGCTGCACTCACATCATTTGCGACACCATGGGCACTCCTGACGAAACCCTAGTCCTCCCCGCCAGCGGCAAAGACGAAGCCAACGTGGCCCGCATCGCGCGCCAGGCCATCGTGGACGAGGCGCGCAATGTCTACGGCTACGAGCTGTTCGACCGCTCCACGGCCGTCAACGCCCATACCGCGGCCACCGATGCGGCCCTGCTGTTCAACGCACTGTCCTATGCCGGCACGGAGGCCCTGGTCGGCAAGAAGACCGTCTTCATCAACTGCACGCACGAGAGCCTGACCGGCGGCCACCTGGAGCTCATCCATCCGGACAAGGTGGTACTGGAAGTGCCGCCGCTGGGCGAGAGCGCCACGGCGCTGGACATCGAAGCCAGCCTGGCGACCTTCAATGCGCTGCGCCAGCGCGGCTTTCGCCTGGCCTTCGACCAGAACCTGCTGCGCCGCGCCTATGCGAGCTGGCTGCCCATGGCCTCCTTCATCAAGCTGGACATGCGCAGGCTCTCGCCGGCCGATGCCGAAGTGCTGGTCAAGTTCGCCCGCAGCTACACGCACGCCCAGATCGTGGCCGAGAAGGTGGAAACGGTCGAGCAGTTCGAGCACATGCGCAGCCTGGGCATCAAGCTGTTCCAGGGCTTCTGGTTCGCGCAGCCCCAGCTGGTCGAGGCGCGCACCATCCGCCCCACGCAGGCCACCATCATCCAGCTGATCAACCTGGTGCGCCAGCAGGCCAGCACCGACGAGATCGAGGAGCTGCTCAAGAAGGACCCTACGCTGTCGTTCAACCTGCTGCGCTTCATCAACTCCTCGGGTTTCGGCCTGTCCTGCGAGATCACGTCCTTCCGCCACGCAGTCATGATCCTGGGGCTCAAGAAGCTGTTCCGCTGGGCCGCCCTGCTGCTGACCACCTCGCGCACGGACGGCTCGCCGCCGGCCGTGGGCCAGACCGCCGTGGTGCGCGGCCGCCTGATGGAGCTGCTGACCTCGGAGCTGCTGCCCCCCGAGGAATGCGACAACGCCTTTGTCGTCGGCGTGTTCTCGCTGCTGGACGTGATGCTGGGCCAGCCCATGGAAAAAGCCCTGGCCTCCGTCGCCCTGCCACAGCCCGTGATCGATGCGCTGGTGCACAACAGCGGCGTTTTCGCACCGTTCCTGGAACTGACCCGGGCCTGCGAGTCCGGCGACGAGGAAAGCTTTGCCCGCGCAGCCAATGCGCTGCAGCTGTCCAACCACCAGGTCAACTGGGCCCACCTGCAGGCCCTGGCCTGGGCCGACAACCTGGCGCTGGACGTGGCCTGACTCCCGGCCGGCCGGGTCATGGCGCTGGCTTATCGGATCCGGGAGCGTGTGACGCAAACAGCACAAGGGCTGGCAGCCCACCGGGTTGCCAGCCCTTGTACATTCGGCCGCACTCAGTTGAGCTGAATGTGCGCGGCGCGGATGATGCGCGCATTGGCCTGCGATTCGGCCTCGATCTGCCGCGCGAAATCCACGCCCTTGCCGCCCGTGGGCACGTTGTCCGTGGCTTGCAGGCGCTGGCGGATGTCGGGCTGGGCCAGGGCCTTGTTCACCTCCGCATTGAGGCGCTCCACGATGGCGGCCGGCGTGCCGGCAGGCGCGAAGATGCCGAACACCGAGGTCATGTTGGCGCTCTTGTAGCCGAGCTCGGCCAGGGTGGGCACATGGGGCAGCGATTCCAGGCGCGCGCGCGCCGACGGCCAGCGCCTTGAGCTTGCCGGCCTTGATGTGCTGGATCACGGCCGGGCCGGCATTGGTGGACAGCACCTCGAACTGGGCGCTCAGGCCGTCGTTGAGCTGCTGGCCGCCACCTTTGTAGGGAATGTGGGTGATCTGGACCTTGCCCTGGTCGGCAATCTGCTCGAGCATGATGTGGCCCAGGGAAGCCAGACCGGCCGTGGCCCAGCGCACTTCTCCGGGATGGGCCTTGGCCTGGGCCATCAGCTCCGCAAAGCTTGCGGCCTGGGTGCGGGCCGTGCCCAGCAGCAGCACGGGCGAATACATCACGCTGACCACGGGCACCAGATCCTTGTGCGGGTCGAACAGGGGCTTGCCCAGGTGGGGGCTCAACGTCAGCGGGCTGATGGAGGAAAAGCCCAGCGTATAACCATCCGCAGCCGCCTTGGCCACCTGGTCCAGGCCGATGGCGCCGCCGGCGCCGGCCTTGTTTTCCACCACCACCGACTGGCCCAGCGCGGCCGAGAGCTTCTCGCCCAGGGCGCGAGCCACCACATCGCTGACGCCGCCCGCCGGGTAGGACACCACCATGCGTATCGGGCGCTGAGGCCAGTCCGCCTTGTCGGCAGCCTGCACGTTCGCGGTCATCACGGCAGGCATCAGCGCCGCCGCAGCACAGGCCAGCAAATGCCGGCGCAGAAAATCAGTCATTACCAATGAACCTATCAACAACAATCCCGCCATTCTTGCCCATCCGCCAAACCCCTGGCAGGCCCTGCAATGCTTCGTCGCAAGCAAGCTCCAGCCCTTGCATTCCGATGAGGCATTTCGACTGATTGAGTACGCCAAAGCAATCAATCATCCAATCGGCGCTTGCACCAGACGGAACGGCGGCAGCCGCACCCCGAAGAAGGCCACGGTGAAAGCGCCGTGCAGACAAGCCACTACACTGCATGCATCCGTAGAACAAAGCACCGCCATGACCGATCGCCCAACGATTTCACGCCGCGCCCTGTTCGCCGCCACCGGCGCAGCCACTCTGGCGCCCCTGGCACAGGCTACCCCCGTGCCCACGCGCACCTGCTTCTTCAACGGCCTGCAGCCCGTGGTGCTCACCGTCAGCGGCCAGGGCATCGAGCCCAACCGCGGCGGACTCGATGCCGCGCGGGACCGCATGCTGGTGCAGCATGGCAACCGGTTCGATGCGGCCTGGTCCTGCAGCCTCGACGCGATTGCCAGCCTGCAGGAGCACAGGATGCGCATCCGCATCGAATACGACGAAGCCATGCACGAACTGGGCGGCCCCCGGCTGGAGACCGTGCTGCAGGCCGCCGGCATCGACATCGCCAGGGCCATGCGCGACGGCCACTGGATCACCATGCAGGCCATAGACGGCTACCGCGTGCAGATGCCGCTGGTCCAGGCCATGCGCTGGGGCTTTCTGGTGGCCACCCAGATGGACGGCCAGCCGCTGTTCACGGGCGGCCTGGGGCCGCTATGGGGCATTTATGACGCCCAGGCCATCGCCGAACTGGCCGACACGCCCTTCAAGAGCCGTTTTGCCAAGGCGGCCTGGGGCCTGTACTACATCCACATCAGCGAACGGCAGCCCCAGGGCTGAGCCGCTGCTGCGGGGATCAGCCCCGGGGATGGTGCCTGGCGTGCAGGGCCTTGAGCCTCTCGCGCGCCACATGGGTGTAGATGGTGGTGGTCGAGATGTCGGCATGGCCCAGCAGCATCTGCACCACGCGCAGGTCCGCGCCGTGGTTGAGCAAATGCGTGGCGAACGCGTGGCGCAGCGTGTGCGGCGACAGCGGAGCGGTGATGCCCGCCATCCGCGCGCATTTCTTGACGATGACCCAGAACATGACCCGGCTCATGCCCGCGCCGCGCTGGGTCACGAACACGGCATCGCTGTGCTGGCCGTTCAGGATCAGGGCCCGCGCCTCGCGCAGATAACGCTCCAGCCACCACTGGGCTTCCTGCCCGAACGGCACCAGCCGTTCCTTGCGCCCCTTGCCGGTCACGCGCAGCACGCCCGAGCGCAGGTCCAGTTCATGCATGCGCACGCCCACCAGCTCGCTCACGCGCAGGCCGCTCGCATACATCAACTCCAGCATGGCGCGGTCGCGCAGGCCCAGCGGCGTGTCGGCATCGGGCGCCTGCAGCAGGGCTTCGACCTGCGCCTGGGTCAGCGTCTTGGGCATGCGCGGCGCCTGGCGGGCCGCCAGCAGGCGCACGGTGGGATCGGCCGCCACGCGTTTTTCGCGCAGCGCCCAGCGGTAGTAGCGGCGCAGCACGGTCAGGCGCCGGTTCGACGATGTGGCCTTGGTGTCGTCCACCCGGGCCGCGAAATAGTCCTGCAAATGAACTTCGGCCGTCGCATCCAGCGCCAGCGGCGGCTGCTCGCGCGCCAGCCAGCGCGCGAAGGCCACCATGTCGCGCCGGTAGGCGGCCAGCGTGTTGCGCGACAGGCCATCCTCCAGCAGCAGCGCATCGACGAAGGCGTCGATGGCGTCCAGGCTCTCGGGAAGCGGCTGCGGCCAGTCGTCGGGACGCATGGCCGGCGCGGCCGGCCTGGCTTCGGCGCGGGCATCTGGGACATCGGGAGAAGGCATGGCGGTCTGCGGCATATGCCAAGCCTACACGCTCCGGGCCGCGTTCAGGATGTCGAACCGCCCCCCTGGCCGCCCTGCCCTTCGGATGCAGGGAGCATCTTGGCAAAAACAGTATCAAGCCCTTGCGGCACAAGCGCTGGCAGCTATCAAATTTCAGATCCAGAAAAAGAAAACCCGAAGGACTGCCTTCGCAGCACTTCGGGTTCCGCAATGGCGCAGGCCGCAAATCAGTCCAGCGTCAGCTTCTGCTTGGCCACCACCTGCTTGTAGGTTTCGAACTCATCCTTGAGTTCCTTGGCGAACTGCTCGGGCGTGTTGGCCACGACCAGCGAGCCGGTGTCCTCGATGCGCTTTTTCACCGCCGGATCCTGCAATACCTTGCGCACGGCGGCGTTGATCTTGTCCACCACGGCCTTGTCCATGCCCTTGGGCCCGATGATGCCGTAGAAGGCCATGCGGTTCACGGGCTCCAGTCCCACTTCCTTGAAGGTGGGCACATCGGGCAGCACGGCCAGGCGCTGGGGTGCGGCCACGACGACGGCGTTCAGGCGCTTGTCCTTGATGAAGGGCAGGGCCGATGGCAGGTTGTCCAGGATCATCGGAATCTGGCCGGCCACCGCGTCATTGAGGGCCGGGCCCGCGCCGCGGTAGGGCACATGGGTCATCTGGATGCCGGTCAGGCTCTTGTACAGCTCCATCAGCATGTGCTGGATGCCGCCCGTGCCCGAGGAGCCGTAGGAGTACCTGCCGGGATTGGCCTTGAGCTCGGCCTCGAAGGCCTTGTAGCTGGCCGCGCCGGCGAACTTGGGATTCACGGCGATCACATTGGGCGTGGCCGCGATGTTGACGATGGGCGTGAAATCGGTCAGCGGGTTATAGGCCGTCTTGGGGTTGATGGCGGGGTTGGTGGCCATGGTAGACACCGTGGCAATTCCCAGGTTGTAGCCATCGGGCTTCTGGCGGGCCGTCTCCAGCGCACCGATCACGCCGCCGCCGCCGCCCTTGTTGTCCACCACCACGGACTGGCCGAGTTCCTTGCCCAGCGGATCGGCGATGACGCGCGCAATGATGTCGGTAGTGCCGCCTGCGGCAAAGGGAACCAGCAGCTTGATGGGCTTGTTGGGAAAGCTGGCATCGGCCATCGCGGCAGTCGAAACACCTGCG
This sequence comes from Comamonas sp. w2-DMI, assembly GCF_040187735.1. NCBI lineage: Bacteria > Pseudomonadati > Pseudomonadota > Betaproteobacteria > Burkholderiales > Comamonadaceae > Comamonas > Comamonas sp. w2-DMI. The sequence goes on from NZ_JBANEL010000017.1 coordinate 102,437, forward strand.
GTTGCAAGAGCCATGGTCAGGCCCAGCCATAGGCGACGGTTCATAAAGGGTCTCCTCATGAGGTCTGTAAAAAGAACTAGGGATACTAAAAGCCGTGCGCCAGCTTGGCCTGCCCTCACCTGTGACAATTTGTCAGTGTTTTCCCGAGTTTTGCTGCAGATACCGAACTTGCACCCATTCAATACGGCTCTCGGCCCCGGGCTTGCACGGCGGCCTCTACCATCCCTTCTTCCTATACTGGCTTGAAACCATGACAAAGGAGGGAATCTTGCCGATATTTGCAGCCAACACCACGCGGCGGCGCCATCTCCAGGACTGGGCCGCGCTTGGTCTGCTGATGGGCCTGACCACGAGCCTTGCGGCCTGCGGCAAGAAGAGTAGCGGCAGCGGCCCGGTGATTGCAGCCGGCGCCACGGTGCTGGCCCTGGGCGATTCACTGACCTTCGGCACCGGCACCACGCCAGACAAATCCTGGCCTAGCCTGTTGCAGCAGCACAGCGGCTGGAGCCTCGTCAACGCCGGCGTGCCTGGCGAAACTTCGGCCCAGATCAGTGCGCGCATGGCCGGCCTTCTCGACGAGCATCGCCCCGCCCTCGTGATCCTGTGCGCCGGCGGCAATGACTTTCTCCAGCAGCGAAACTCTGGCGAAACACGCGACAATCTGCGCGCCATGCTGGCCGCACTCAAGGCTCGGCAATTGCCCGTGCTGCTGGTATCGGTACCACAGATGAGCCTGATGACAGCGGCCACGGGCAGGTTCAAGGACCATCCGCTATTTGCGGAAGTGGCCAAGGAGGCCCGGGTGCCGCTGCTGGAGAACGCATGGTCCGAGGTCCTCAGCCAGGCCAGCTTGCGCGCCGACCAGGTGCACGCCAATGCAGAGGGCTATGCCCTGTTTGCCGACAGACTGCAGACCCAGCTGCGCACTTCCGGCTTTCTCGGATCCTGAGCGACTCTCTATGCCTGCGGCGCCTGGGCCAGAGCCCAGGCCACATGCTCGCGCACCACTGCGCTGTCGTGCGCGGCACGGCTGGCCAGCGCGGCCTGCAGGCCGGCGCGCTCGGCGGCATCGGTGCTCGCGCGCAGCGCATTGCCCAGGGCCACGGCCACGTTGCGCAACCAGCGCGCATGGCCTATGCGCCGTATCGGGCTGCCTTCGGTCAGGCGCAGAAAGGTGGCCTCGTCCCAGGCAAAGAAATGCACGAGCTGCGTGCCGGCCAGGCCTGCTCGCGCATCGAAGTCGGGCAGCGTGCTGGTCCCGGCAAACTTGTTCCAGGGACAGGCCAGCTGGCAATCGTCGCAGCCGTAGATGCGGTTGGCCATGAGCGGGCGCAGCTCGACGGGAATGGCGCCGGGATGCTCGATGGTCAGATAGGAAATGCAGCGGCGCGCATCCACGCGGTGCGCGGCCACGATGGCGCCGGTGGGGCAGGCATCCATGCAGGAGGTGCAGCTGCCGCAGTGCGCGGACACGGGCTCCGTAGGCTCCAGTGCCACGTCCACATAGATCTCGCCCAGGAAGAACATGGAACCGGCCTCGCGGTGCAGCACCAGCGTGTGCTTGCCGCGCCAGCCCAGCCCGCTGCGGCTGGCCAGCTCGGCCTCCAGCACCGGCGCCGAGTCGGTGAAGACGCGGTGGCCGAACGGCCCGATTTCCTGCGCGATGCGGTCGGCCAGCTTCTGCAGCCGGTTGCGCAGCACCTTGTGGTAGTCACGGCCGCGCGCATAGACGGAGACGATGCCTTCGCCCGGCCGCTGCAGGCGCGACCATTCCACCGCCTGCCAGCCTGCGGGCGTGTCGCGGGGAAGATAGTCCATGCGGGCCGTGATCACGCTCACGGTGCCGGGAACTAATTCGGCCGGACGCGCTCGTTTCAAGCCATGGGTCTGCATGTAGTGCATCTCGCCATGGAATCCCTGCGCCAACCATTGCTCCAAACCCGGTTCGGCCGAGGACAAATCCACACCAGCCACACCAATTTGGGAAAATCCCAGCTCGCGAGCCCAGGCTTGCATCAAAGGAACCAATTGACTGCTGCTCACCATATTCCCCCGATTGTAGAAAGCACGGCGCCCGCGCCCCTGCAGGAGCTGCGCATGGCCTGGCACGACGAAGAGGACACTGCGCGCTTTGCCCGGACCCTGGCGGCCCAGCCCCCGCTGCGCCATGCCTACGTCACGCTGCACGGCGACCTGGGGGCGGGCAAGACCACGCTGGTGCGCCACTGGCTGCGCGCCCTGGGCGTGCAGGGCCGCATCAAGAGCCCCACCTATGCCGTGGTGGAGCCGCACGAGGCGGACGGCCTGTCGATCTGGCACTTCGATTTCTACCGCTTCGACGATCCGCGCGAATGGGAAGACGCCGGTTTTCGCGACATTTTTGCCAGCCCCGGCCTCAAGCTGGCAGAATGGCCCGAAAAGGCCGCAGCGGTTACACCTGTTGCGGATATAGCTATCCATATCGAAGCAATCGACGACTCACGGCGGCAGGTGACGCTCAAGGCATTCACACCGGCCGGCTGCACCGTGCTTGACGCATTCAAGGCATGAGCAAAGCCCTACCTACTCCCGTTCCGTTCGGACTCTCGCGCCGCGGCCTGCTGCAGGCGGGCTCCATCGTGCTGCTGCTGGGCCGCCAGCACATCGCCCAGGGCGCCAGCATCGTGGCCGTGCGCGTCTGGCCCGCGCCCGACTATTCGCGCGTGACCATCGAGTCCGACATCCCGCTGACGGCCAAACCCATCTTCGTGCCCACGCCGCCACGCCTGGCCGTGGATATCGAGGGCATAGACCTGAACCCGGCCCTGCGCGAACTGGTGGCCAAGGTCCGGCCCGACGATCCCAACATCTCGACGATCCGCGTGGGCCAGAACTCTCCCAGCGTGGTGCGCCTGGTGATCGACCTCAAGCAGGAGGCCCGTCCCCAGGTCTTCACGCTGGCGCCGATCGCGCCCTACAAGAACCGCCTGGTGCTGGACCTCTATCCGGCCAAGGCCGTGGATCCTCTGGAGGCGCTGATCAGCGAGCGACTGCGCGATGCCGGCGCGGGTGCCGCCCCTGCGCCTTCTTCATCGCCCATTGTCACGCCGCCGCCCGCCATTGCCGCGGCGCCCCAGCCCGACCCGCTGGGCGACCTGATCGCCCAGCACAACCGCCCCGGCGCCGTACCGGCGCCTGCGCCGGCGCCGACCGTCACGGCCCAGGCGCCGTCACCGGCACCGGTCAGGCCGGTGCCGGTTCCCCCTGCCCCTGCGCCCGCGCCGACGGCTCCTGCGCCCTCGGCACCCGCCGTCAATCTGGCCACCTCGCGGCGCACCGACCGCATCATCATCGTGGCCCTGGACCCCGGCCACGGCGGCGAGGACCCCGGCGCCACCGGCCCCAGCGGCCTGCGCGAAAAGGATGTGGTGCTCAAGGTGGCCCATCTGCTGCGCGAGCGCATCAACAACTCCCGCGTGGGCGGCAACCCCATGCGCGCCTTCATGACGCGCGACGCCGACTTCTTCGTGCCCCTGGCCACCCGCGTGGAAAAGGCCCGCCGCGTGCAGGCCGACCTGTTCATCAGCATCCATGCCGACGCCTTCACCACGCCCGCCGCGCGCGGCGCCAGCGTGTTTGCGCTCAGCGAGCGCGGTGCCTCCAGCACCGCTGCGCGCTGGCTGGCCAACAAGGAAAACCAGTCCGACCTGGTCGGTGGCCTGAACATGGGCGCGCAGGACCAGCACGTGCAGCGCATGCTGCTGGACATGAGCACCACGGCCCAGATCAAGGACAGCCTCAAGCTCGGCACCTCGCTGCTCGGCGAGATCGGCGGCATGGCGCGCCTGCACAAGGGCAAGGTGGAGCAGGCCGGCTTTGCCGTGCTCAAGGCACCGGACATCCCTAGCGTGCTGGTGGAAACGGCCTTCATCAGCAACCCCGAGGAAGAGGCCAAGCTGCGCAGCAGCACCTACCAGGAGCAGCTGGCCGATGCGCTGATGAGCGGCATCCGCAAATACTTTGCCCACAACCCGCCGCTGGCCCGCAGCCGGTCGGTATAGGCGGCGTCCGACATCCGGCCCGCACAAGCCGGCGGGCCCGTGCCACTGCCCGCCCACGGCGGCGCCGGCGGGCTTCGGCGGGCGTTTTGCGCCCATCTCCTACCATGGCCGGCGCGCAGCCATGGCACCATGAAACCGTGTTCCACCTGGAGTGAGGGCTTGCACAATCACCCGCCCCAAGCGGCCTGCCTCGCTCCCACCAAGGAGATGGATATGAAGATACGAACCGGCTCTTCCCTTGCTGCAGCTGCACTGCTGAGCCTTGCCCTGGCAGGCTGCTCCTCCAACCCGACCAACGCCCAGATCGGCACCGGCGTGGGCGCCGTGGCCGGCGGCGTGGTGGGCGATGCAGTCTTCGGCTCCACCCTGGGTACCGTGGGCGGCGCCGCGGCTGGCGCCCTCATCGGCAACGAGGTGGGCAAGCGCAACGACCGCCGCTACTGACGGGTCGCGCGCCCATGAAAAAGCCCCGCGATGCGGGGCTTTTTCATGGTGGAGCGGCCAGTCCGCTACAGCGCGGAAACCTTGGCCTTGCCATCCCGGCCGGCACGCCAGGCGCCGAAGATGGCCAGCAGGCCGGGAATCAGGATCAGCCCCCAGATGATCTTCTCCAGATTGTTGCGCACCCATTCCAGGTTGCCGAAGAAGTAGCCGGCCGTGCTGATGCCCAGCACCCAGATCAGCGCGCCCACGATGTTGAACATGCTGAAGCGGGCTCGGCTCATGTGCGCCACGCCGGCCACGAAGGGCGCAAAGGTGCGGATGAACGGCATGAAGCGCGCCAGGATGATGGTGATGCCGCCATAGCGCTCGTAGAACGCATGCGCCTGGTCGAAGGCCCTGCGGTTGAACCAGCGCGAGTCCTCCCACTGGAAGACCTTGGGCCCGAGGGTGCGGCCGATGGCGTAGTTGCACTGGTCGCCCAGGATGGCCGCCAGCAGCAGCACGGCCACGGCCAGCGGAAAGCTCATGAAGCCCGCGCCGCACAGCGCACCGGTGATGAACAGCAGCGAATCCCCGGGCAGGAACGGCATGACCACCACCCCCGTCTCCACGAACACGATGATGAACAGCAGGGCATACACCCAGGGCCCATAGGCCACGACAAAGGCTTCCAGGTGCTTGTCGATATGCAGGATGAAGTCGATCAGGAACTGAATGATTTCCAAGGCGCAATCCTCTTGATTTCCGCAGGGCGGCTACGGCGGCATGCCGATATTGCCGCTGATGCGGCCTGTAATGTACTGCGCAAAACCTGCCATTTTGCGCCCCGGTCTTCCGGCAGGCCAGCGTGCGCAGGCACCTTGCAACAACGGTCACAGCTGCTTGCACCCGGCAACAATCGTGCCCACGGGCACTCACCCTGTTACAAGTTTTGTTAAATCTATACTTGAATCTCATCCAAGCCCCGGATTTGTGCAGGCACAGTGGAGGCGTGTCAGAGCCATGTGCAAATCCTGTGCGACGACGCAAAGTCCGGAACCCGATGTCGTGGTTCTGCTGCTTCACTCATCCGGGATGAGGTGCACAGCAGTTCTCCCCCAACAAGCAAGATGAGAGGAATTCAAAAATGATCAAGAACACTCTGAAGAGCGGCAAATCCCTGGTGCTGGCGGCTGCCGTGGTCGGTACCCTGGCCCTGAGCGGTTGCGCCCACGGCCCCAGCAATCGACAGCTCGGCATCGGCGCGGGTGCCGTGGCCGGCGGCGCCGTCGGCAATGTGCTGTTCGGCGGCCCCGTGGGCACCATCGGCGGTGCCGCAGCCGGTGCGCTGATCGGCAACGAAATGACCAGCGGCCGCCGTCGCTGAAGCCTCCGGATGCTCTCTCAGCCCCCGGCATCAGCGGTCCGGGCGTGAAAAGGAGCTGCACATGCAGCTCCTTTTCATTTCCGCAGCCACAGAAAGCTCACTGCAAAGCCGTCTTGCCCCCGCGCCTAGAATGCTTGCGTGAACGCATCCAGTCCTGACACCTCCCCTGCTTCCACAGAAGCCCTCCCGTCCCGCCGCCCCATCCGCGACCTGCCCGACGAGCTGATCAGCCAGATCGCTGCCGGCGAGGTGGTGGAGCGCCCGGCCTCCGTGGTGCGCGAACTCGTGGACAACGCGCTGGACGCCGGTGCCCGCCAGGTCACCGTGCGCCTGCTCGCGGGCGGCGTACGCCTGATTGCCGTGGAAGACGACGGCGGCGGCATTCCGCGAGACGAGCTGCCCGTGGCCCTGCGCCGCCACGCGACCAGCAAGATCGCCGATTTGCACGACCTGGAAACCGTGGCCACCATGGGCTTTCGCGGCGAAGCGCTGGCTGCCATCGCCTCGGTGTCGGAAGCCTCCATCCTCTCGCGCCCGGCCGGACAGGAATCGGCCTACCTGCTCGATGCGCGCAGCGGCGAGCTGCGGCCCGCCGCCCGCAACCAGGGCACGACGGTGGAGGTCAAGGAACTGTTCTTTTCCACGCCGGCGCGGCGCAAGTTCCTCAAGACCGATGCCACCGAACTGGCCCACTGCATCGAGGCCGTGCGCCGCCATGCGCTGGCACGCCCCGACGTGGGCTTTGCCATCTGGCACGAAGGCAAGCTGGTCGAGCAATGGCGGGCAGCGGCTGCGGACGGGACGGATGCCGAAGCCGCGCTGGCGCGCCGCCTGTCCGATGTGCTGGGCGACGGCTTCGTTGAAAAATCGGTGACCGTGGACCACTGGTCGGGTGCCGTGCACGTCACCGGCCGCGCCGGCATCCCCGACGCTGCGCGCTCGCGCCCGGACCACCAGTTCTGCTATGTCAACGGCCGCTTCGTGCGCGACAAGGTGCTCACCCATGCGGCCCGTGCGGCCTACGAGGACGTGCTGCACGGCAACAGGCAGCCGGTCTATGCGCTGTATGTGGAGATCGATCCGGCGCGCGTGGACGTGAACGTGCACCCGACCAAGATCGAAGTGCGCTTTCGCGACAGCCGCGAAGTGCACCAGGCCGTGCGCCATGCGATCGAGAATGCGCTGGCGGCGCCGCGCGCCGCCGCCGTGGTCGAAGCCGCCGCACAGGAAGCCGCACGCCAGCCGGGCCTGATTCCCGAAGCCGGCCAGGCTGCTGCCCCCGCTGCCGCCAAGGCCGCCGCGCCGGCCTGGCCGCAAACCCGCATGGCTTTCGGCGAAGAACGCGCCGGCCACACGGTGCGCGACCTGGCCGGCCTGTGGGCGCCGATGCGCGAGGCCGTGCCTGCGGCACTCGCCGCACCGGATGCGGCCACCGCCACGGCGGAAGAAGCCACGGCAGCCGCATCGCCTGTATCGGCGCCCGCGGTTGCCGACACCGCCGCACAAGAGAATGCAGAGGCCGCAGCCGTCAAGCTGCGTCCCTCGGGGCAAGCCAGCTATTTCAGCGCCGCAGCGGCAGGGCCTGCCGCCATGCCGCGCACAGCGGCAACCGGTACGCCCGTGGTGGAAGAGGCCCCGCCAGCGCCGCTGGCCTCCACCGCACCGGCCCTTGCCGGCAGCGCCGAGCCGGACAATGCGGCGCCCGTGTGGCCGCTGGGCCGTGCCGTGGCGCAGATCCATGGCGTCTATATCCTGGCCGAGAACAGCCAGGGCATGGTGGTGGTCGACATGCATGCGGCCCACGAGCGCATCGTCTACGAACAGCTCAAGAATGCCATCAACGGCGACGACCGCATTCCCAGCCAGCCGCTGCTGATTCCGGCCACCTTTGCCGCCACGCCCGAGGAAGTGGCCACGGCCGAAGCCCAGGGCGAGACGCTGCTGACCCTGGGCATGGAAATCTCTCCCTTCTCGCCCAAGACCCTGGCCGTGCGCGCCGTGCCGGCCACCCTGGCCCAGGGCGATGCCGTGGAGCTGGCGCGCAGCGTGCTGGCCGAGCTGGCCCAGCACGACGCCAGCACCGTGGTGCAGCGCGCACGCAACGAGATCCTGGCCACCATGGCCTGCCATGGCGCCGTGCGCGCCAACCGCAAGCTCACCCTCGACGAGATGAATGCGCTGCTGCGCCAGATGGAAGTGACCGAGCGCTCCGACCAGTGCAACCACGGCCGCCCCACCTGGCGGCAGATGACCCTGAAGGAAATGGACGCGCTCTTTCTGCGCGGCCGGTAGACAGCGCACATCCCGGCGGAAAGGGAGTGCCGGGCGCGGATCGGAGGCGAGAGCGAAAGCCTGCGGACAGCGGCCATGCGGAAAGCTTGCCGCAAAGGCATTGCCTGTTTGGCGCTTTGCCCTTAGCCTCGGCTGTCTTTGTTTTTGCACCGATGCGCCACCATGCTTGCTGCCAAGCCTTCCCCTTCCACCCCTCCCAGCGACGAGGCAGCCGGCGCATCCGCGCCGGCCGGCAGCATGTCCTTCATCGCCCGCGTGCGCGCGGCGCTGCCGCAGCTGCCGCCCACGGAGCGGCGCCTGGGCGAGTTCCTGCTGGACTTCCCGGGCAACCTGTCCAGCTATGCGGCGCTGGAGATCGCGCAGCTGACCGGCGTGTCCAACGCCACGGTCACGCGCTTCATCCGTCGGCTCGGCTATGAAGGCTACGAGGATGCGCGCCGCCATGCGCGCCAGCAGGAAGGCAGCGGCTCGCCGCTGTTTCTCCCGGCCTCTGCCGCGCAGGGCACGCCCACCAGCGAGCTGATCGCAGCCCACCTGCGCCAGGCCAGTGACAGCCTGGCCACCACCATAGGCCAGCTGTCCGCCGAGCAGCTCGACGCCATCGCCCAGGCCTTGGTCGGCGCACGCCAGCTGCTGTTCGTAGGCTATCGGCAGAACCGCAATTTCGCGGCCTACCTGCGCTGGCAGCTGCTGCAGGCGCTGCCCATGCCCTCGCAGGTGATCCCGGGCGCCGGCGAGACCCTGGGCGAATACATTGCCCAGCTGTCCGAGCAGGATGTGGTCATTGTGTTCGCGCTGCGCCGCAGCGTGCGCGTGGTCAGCGAGTTCGCGGCCCAGGCCCGGCGCCAGGGCGCGCGGCTGCTGTGCATCACCGACCATGCCAGCCCGGCCATGCCCGCGGACTGGCTGCTGCGCGTGCACACCGCCGCGCCCGGCCCGCTGGACAACCATGCGGCGCTGTTCATGCTCAGCCACCTGATTGCCACGGCCACGCTGCAGCAAAGCGGCCAGCCCGGCCGCCGGCGCATGGCCGCCATCGAGGCCGGCCATGATGCGCTGGGCGAATTGCTGTAGCCCGCTATCCAATCGAGAGCTTTTACCGCTTTCTGTTATTGGATTCCATGGCCTTTTGCACTTGAAATCATTGAATGACAGGCGCAAGCAGCTATCCATCTGGTAGCTGCAGAGCCTGCACATCCCTGATGCAGGCCGGCGGATACGCTTCCTCCCCGGCGCGACGGCCCGGTGCACTTTCACCCTCTCTTTCGCCTGCTGCCTAGCACCATTGGAGCGCAGCGCCGGCCGCACCGCCGCGGCTGTCTTCGCGGGACCGGCTTCGCCTCAAAGTGAAAACTCAATTGCATTCGCCGGCCATGCACCAATCCGGCTCGTACGCAACTTTGCAAGTGCCTGTTTTCCAAAGGGAAACGGTTTTTTCATGCACCAAACCATGGCATGAACGCACCAGAACTGCGCGAGCCTCGCCCCAAAAAGAAGCATGACGGCATAACTTTTTGGCATAATTTTGGTTTGCACAATTTGTCTGCAGCCCGTTTTTAGTCAGAAAGTTCTCTCATATGAAGTACGAGTCCGTCGGCCAATTCCTGGAAGAAGTGGCACAACGCAACCCCGGCCAGCCCGAATTCCTGCAAGCCGTCACCGAAGTGATGGAAAGCCTCTGGCCCTTCATCGAGAAGAACCCCAAATACGCTGAAAACGCCCTGCTGGAGCGCCTGGTCGAGCCCGAGCGCATCATCCAGTTCCGCGTGAGCTGGACCGACGACAAGGGCCAAGTGCAAGTCAACCGCGGTTTCCGCATCCAGCACAGCATGGCCATCGGCCCCTATAAGGGCGGCCTGCGCTTCCACCCCTCGGTGAACCAGTCCGTGCTGAAGTTCCTGGCTTTCGAGCAGACCTTCAAGAACGCGCTGACCACCCTGCCCATGGGCGGCGGCAAGGGCGGCTCGGACTTCGACCCCAAGGGCAAGAGCCCTGCCGAAGTCATGCGCTTCTGCCAGGCCTTCGTGAGCGAACTGTTCCGCCACGTGGGCCCCGACACCGATGTGCCCGCCGGTGACATCGGCGTGGGCGGCCGCGAAGTCGGCTTCATGGCCGGCATGTACAAGAAGCTGTCCAACACCGCCGGCAGCGTGTTCACGGGCAAGGGCCTGTCGTTCGGCGGCTCGCTGATCCGCCCCGAGGCCACCGGCTACGGCACCGTGTACTTCGCCCAGGAAATGCTGGCCACCCGCGGCCAGACCTTCGAAGGCAAGACCGTGTCGGTCTCCGGTTCGGGCAACGTGGCCCAGTACGCCGTGGAAAAGGCCCTGCAGCTGGGCGCCAAGGTCCTGACCGTGTCCGACTCCTCGGGCACCGCCTACGACCCTGAAGGCTTCACGCACGAGAAGCTGGCCATTCTGATGGACGTCAAGAACCACCACTACGGCCGCGTGAGCGACTACGCTGCCAAGGTGCCCGGCGTGCAGTTCCTGGCCGGCCAGCGCCCCTGGTCCATCAAGGTGGACGTGGCCCTGCCCTGCGCCACCCAGAACGAGCTGGACGAGAACGACGCCAAGACGCTGATCGCCAACGGCGTGCTGTGCGTGGCCGAAGGCGCCAACATGCCTTCCACCATCGAAGCGGCCAAGGCCTTCGAAGCCGCTGGCGTGCTCTACGCTCCCGGCAAGGCATCGAACGCCGGCGGCGTGGCCACCTCGGGCCTGGAAATGAGCCAGAACGCCATGCGCCTGTCCTGGACCCGCGACGAAGTCGACGCCCGCCTGCTGGTGATCATGCAAGGCATCCACGCGGCCTGCCTGAAGTACGGCAAGCGCGAGGACGGCACCGTGAGCTACATCGACGGCGCCAACGTGGCCGGCTTCGTGAAGGTGGCCGACGCCATGCTGGCCCAGGGCGTGATCTGAGCGCCGGGCGCTTTCGTCCCTGAACAAAAAAAGGCCCTGCGGGGCCTTTTTTGCTGCCTGGCTTCGTCCGCGCCAGCGCTTGCAAGCGGCGGCGCGCCATGCGGCCAGGCCCCCGCACCGCAGTCCGGCTCCGGGCCCGCGCAAAAACAGCATGCCGCACAACGGTATGCAGCGGCCACCGGCCACAATCCAAGGGTTTTCACTAGGATGCACGTCCTTGCCGCACCTGCCCTGGCGCATGCCCCGCCGCACGCCCGCAGCAGGTCCTCTCGTTCGCCCGCTTCCAGATAGATCAGTGACTGCCTTGCCCCGCTGGCGCCCGGCCCTGGCCGGCCGCACCGCCCTTTCGTCCGTTCTCGCCCTCCCCGCGCTCGCCGCAGCCCTTTTCTCCTTGCCTTCTGCCGCCCAGCAGGCGCCCCTGGGCACACTGCAGATCTACGGCCGCCTCAACACCTCGGTCGAGCGCTCCCGCGTGCAGGGCCGCACGGCCGCCACCGGCCTGCTCAACAACGAATCCTTCTGGGGCCTGCGCGGCCAGGAAGACCTGGGTGGCGGCATGCAGGCCGGCTTCATCCTCGAAAACGGCTTCGAGCTGGACACGGGCAGGCCTTCGGAACGCGCCTATTTCAACCGCAAGAGCGAAGTCAACCTCAGCGGCCGCCTGGGCATGCTGCGCATGGGCCGGCTCATCAGCGAGGCCTATTACGCCACGGCCGACGTGGTCAACATGCACAACTTCGACACCGGAACCTCCGCCGATGCGCTCTACGCCTGGGTTTCCAACGGTGGCGACCATGTGTCCTGGCGCCTGCCCCCGTGGCGCGGGCTCACCGTCGAGATCGGCAGCAGCCTGCATGAAAAACGGGAGCAGCCCGCGCACAACGCCTGGGACCTGGCCGCCCATTACGAGCATGGCGCCCTGAGCCTGGGCCTGGGCTACGGCCGCTGGGGCGCCGCCGAGCAGGCCACGCTGCGCGCCACCTATGTGCAAGGTCCCTGGACGCTGACAGGCTACCACCAGACCAGTACCGGCTGGGACAATGCCAGCCATCAGGTCGATAGCAGCCAGCGCAGGCGCCATCTGACACGCCTGGCAATCCAGTACGCCGACGGCCCCAGCGAATACCATGCCAACCTCGGCCATGCCGGCAAGGCCGGAGGCCAGGCGCGGACCCAGGCGCTGCAATGGACACTGGCCTACAACTACCACTTCAGCAAGCGCACCAAGCTCTATGCGCTCTACACCCGGCTCGACAATCGCGCCGGCGCCCACTACCTGACGGGCGAGGACGGCGTGGGCTTCAGCTCCGTGGCCCTGGGCATGCGCCACTATTTCTGAGGCGTGCCAGGCAGGGCAAGCCCGCATGGCAGCCGGCCCGGGCGCAGGTACAAACGACAAGCCCGACTTCTTTCCCCACCTGCCGCAAGGAGAGCCATGCCATCCCGCCTTCTTTTTTCCCGCCTGCTGTGCACCGGCGCCGCCTTCATGCTGTTCAACGGCCAGGCCATGGCCCAGGCCAATGCGCCCCAGGCCAGCGGCCTGTCGCGTACCCTGGTGGGCAGGGCCGATGTCTCGGTCCCCGGCCGCGAGGCCGTGGTCGCTAAGGTCGAGGTCGCGCCGGGCTCGCGGGCCGGGCGCCATACCCATCCGGGCGACGAGATCAGCTATGTGACCGACGGCGAAGTCGACCTGCTGGTCGACGGCCAGCCCGCGCGCACCCTCAAGGCCGGCGAATCCTTCGTGATACCGGCCGGCGTGGTGCACGATGCCCACAATGCCAGCGGCGCTCCCGCACGGCTGGTGGGCGTCTATGTGGTGGAAAAAGGCAAGCCGCTGGCCACGCCCGTGCCCTGAGGCACTTGCTCCATCCCGGGCCGTAGCACCGGGCCTGGCACCCCATGTTTTGGGCAGATGGATCGCCCCGGCTACCATGGCGCGATGCTTGCCGGAAACACGCCATGAAACCACTCGCCTCGCTTGTCCTCGGCCTGCTGTGCGCACTGCCGCCGGCCGCCCGGGCAGAACAGCCCTCGCCGGCTGCCGCCCAGGAAATCGAACACCTGATCGGCTACCTGCATGATTCGGGCTGCGAATTCATGCGCAACGGCAGCTGGTATGGCAGCACCAAGGCCGCCGACCATCTGCGCCAGAAGTACGACTATCTGCGGAAAAAAGGCTGGGTCGCGACGGCCGAGGACTTCATCGCCCGCGCGGGCAGCGAAAGCAGCATGAGCCACAAGCCCTATGCAGTGCGCTGCGCCGGCCAGCCTGCCGAGCCCAGCGGCCCGTGGCTGCAAGCCGAACTCAGGCGCTACCGCAGCGCCCGATGAGGCGGGTCGGACGGCCCCGCGCCAGGCCTGCGCCGCACGTCACTTGCGGCGCATTGCCGCATCGCACCAGCGCTGCGCCACCCGGGGCGAGGTGCTGCATACGGCCTCGTGCGTGACGGTGGTCACCGCACGCTCCAGCAGCTGGATGTCGGCCTCGTGCTGGCGCGCCACATGCGGGTCCTCGAAGAAGATGGCGCGCTGGCAGCGGCGCTCCAGCACCAGGTCGGCGATCTGCGCATCGCCGCCCAGCGGGCCGCTGTTGAAGCGGTCCACCCACGGCCTGTCGGCGGGCCAGCCCTTGCTCCAGGCCAGCTCGTTGAGCTTCTGGCCCGTGGTGCCCGTGCCCACGCGGCGGCGGTAGCGCGACAGCAGCTCGAAGTTGCGGTCCGCGAACTCCAGCATGGTGGGCTTCATCGCATCGTGGGCGATCAGCGCCAGCGTCTGGTTCTCATAGTCGTAGAAGCGGTCGGCATTGCGGTCGCGCGGCAGGCCGGCATGGATGCGCTCCATCTCCACCCAGTCCCGCGCCGAGGCCACGGTGGACAGGAAGGGCTTGCCGTGGATCACGCACTGGCGCTTCAGGGCCAGTGCCTCGGGAAAGATGGACGAGGGATCGACGGGATCGGCCAGGTAGATGGCGCCGTCGAGCTGGCGGCCGTCGCCTTCCATGCCCACGACTTCGGCCACCAGCTTCATCAGCCCGCCTTCGCGCCCGTAGGGATAGCGCACCAGGCCCTTGTAGCCGTGGAGCATGCTGGCCGCCGTGATCGCGTCATAGGTGCGCCCGATGGCATGAAAGCCCAGCTGCAATTCGCGTATGCCCGCCTCGCAGGCCCTCAGGAAGGAGAACAGCGCGGCATCCTCGTTCTGGTGGTGAAGTTTGTTCGCAGCAAGTCCCAGGCAAATCGGCATTTCCAAGCATCCACAAAACAGGAGTTCAAAGGGCCATGCCCCGGGCATGCAGGGTGGCCGCCTACCGGGAGCAAGAAAACACCCCAAGAATATCGCCAATTGGCAGCACGACTCATGGGATGGCTGTGCTTGCAGCCATACTTGCGCAAACACTTGACGCCTTCCGAAGTTCATGCCTTTCCTGTCATCGTTCCGGAACCACCGCCGCGCGCATGTGACGGCCATGCTGGCAGCCGTGCTGGCCGGCGCGGCCGTCGCCGTCAGCACCGGCTGCTCGGCGCTCGACGCCAAGCAGCGCAGCTGGATCTTCCAGCCCAGCAACCGCAGCTGGGGCCAGGCCGATACGGCCGGCATGCAGGATGTGTGGATCGCCTTTCGCAGCGAGGACGGCAGCGATGCCAGGCTGCACGGCCTGTGGATGCCGGCGGCCGGCAGCCAGGCGCCGCTGCTGCTGTACCTGCATGGCGCACGCTGGAACGTGGGCACCTCGGCACCGCGCATACGCCGTCTCAACAGCCTGGGCTTTTCGGTGCTGGCCGTGGACTACCGGGGCTTCGGCGAGAGCAGCGCCGCCCTGCCTTCCGAGCAGTCGGCCCGCGAGGATGCCCGCGCGGCCTGGAACTGGCTGGCCGGCCAGGCGCCCGGCCGGCCGCGCTACCTGTTCGGCCACTCGCTGGGCGGCGCGATTGCCATCGATCTGGCCAGCCAGACCGACGACGAGGCCGGCGTCATGGTCGAGTCCACCTTCACCAGCATTGCCGACGTGGTAAGCACCATGCGCTGGGGCTGGCTGCCGGTGGGGCCGCTGATCACGCAGCGCTTCGCATCGGCCGACAAGGTAGCCGCCATCCACTCGCCGCTGCTGGTCGTCCACGGCACGGCCGATGCGCTGATTCCCTCCGACCTCGGCCGCCGGCTTTACGAGGCCGCAAGCGAACCCAAGCGCTTCATCCTGGTGGATGGCGGCACCCACCACAACACCCAGGCCAGGGCCATGCAGCAGTACCGCGCGGCCCTGAAGGACTTGTTCGGCCTGCATCCGCCGCAGGACAAGACCGCCAAGGCCCGGCCCATGGCAGCCGGCGGATAAAAGGCCGCGCCGCAGCCGGGCCGGGCATATGGCGTTATGCTCCGCCGCCTGCACCGCAGCACCGGCGCATCGGCCAGGCATCCGCTTGGCACGCTGCGCCGCCAAGATCCACAGTTTCCATGACAGCCCATTGCACCCTTCCCTGCATCGCCATCGCCGGCCCTACGGCTTCGGGAAAGACCGCGGCCGCGCTGGCCCTGGCGGCATTGCTGGAGCGGCGCGGCCGGAAGGCGGAAATCATCAGCGTGGACTCGGCGCTGGTCTACCGCGGCATGGACATCGGCACGGCCAAGCCGTCCCGCGAAGAACTGGCCGCCGTGCCCCACCACCTGATCGACATCATCGACCCGCTGCAGGCCTATAGCGCAGCCGAATTCGTGCGCGACACGGTGCGTCTGACGGCCGAGATCCGCGCGCGCGGCGCCCTGCCCCTGCTCGTGGGCGGCACCATGCTGTATTTCAAGGCCTTGATGGACGGCCTGGACGACATGCCCGCCGCCAGCCCCGGGGTGCGCGCCGCGCTGGACGCCGAAGCCGCCTGGCTGGGCTGGCCCGCCCTGCATGCCAGGCTGGCGCAGGTGGACCCCGTCACCGCCGCGCGCCTGGCCCCGGGCGACAGCCAGCGCATCCAGCGCGCACTCGAGGTCTGGGAGGTGTCAGGCAAGCCGCTGTCGAGCTTTCACACTTCCAAAAAGGAAGCAGGCTACGCAGGCTCCATTGGCCTTAGGGCGCTTTTTTCTCTGGAACCACAAGATCGCGCCTGGCTGCACCGGCGCATTGCGCTGCGCTTTGACCTGATGCTGGAGCAGGGCTTCATCGACGAGGTGCGCATGCTGCGCGCGCGCGGCGACCTGCACCCGGACCTGCCCTCGATCCGCTGCGTGGGCTACCGCCAGGCCTGGGAAGCGCTCGACGCCCTCGAAGCCGATCCCGCAAGGCCGCTGGATCTGAGCGGCCTGCGCGAGCGCGGCATCGCCGCCACGCGCCAGCTGGCCAAGCGCCAGATCACCTGGCTGCGCAGCATGCCCTCCCGCCAGCCCATTGCCTGCGACGCCCCCGACGCCCAGCAGCAGTTGCTGGCGGCGGCCCTGGCCGCCATAGACGCAGCACAACAGGCCGGCTGAGCGCGGCGCTTAAGATGGGGCCATGCCTTTTGCCGCCGCCTCTGCCGCACCTTCCGATCCCACTGTCGATGCCACTGCCCGCGCCGCTCCCCTGGTGCTGGTAGACCGCCTGGCCAAGCGCTATGGCCAGGTGCCGGCATCCACGGTTTTCGAGCAGGTCAGCTGCGCCGTCCAGCCCGGCGAATTCGTGGCCGTGGTCGGCGATTCGGGCGTGGGCAAATCCACGTTCCTCAATTGCCTGGCGGGGCTGGACACCTGGCAGCAGGGCCGCGTGGTGCATGCGGGTGTGGACCTTTCCACGCTCGACGAGGCGCAGCGCGCCGTCTGGCGACGCCGGCACCTGGGCTTTGTGTTCCAGGCCTTCCACGTGCTGCCGCACCTGGACGTGGTGCAGAACATTGCCCTGCCGCTGATGCTGCTGGGCCGCCGCGGCGAGGAAAACCGGGAGCGCGTCCGGCAGGTACTGCAGGCCGTGGGCCTGGACGGCCTGGGCGAGCGGCTGCCGCAGCAGCTCAGCGGCGGCCAGCTGCAGCGCGTGGCCATCGCACGCGCCCTGGTCCATGCGCCGCCGCTGCTGCTGGCCGACGAACCCACGGGCAATCTGGACCCCGGTACGGCCCGCCAGATCATGGATCTGCTGCTGGCCCAGACCCGCGAGCGGCAGACGGCGCTGGTGCTGGTCACCCACTCCATGGACGCCGCCCGGCGTGCGGACCGCGTGCTGCGACTGACGGCGCAGGGCATGCAGCCCGAGACCGCCTGCTGAAGGCCTGCTATGTGGTCCCTGCTCTGTACTTTCTCCTGGCAGGAACTGCGCCGCCATCCATGGCGCGCGGCCACGGCCTGGGTCGCCATCCTGCTGGGCGTGGCCCTGGGCTTTGCCGTCCATGTGATCAACCAGTCGGCCCTGGACGAGTTCTCGCGCGCCGTGCGCAGCGTGGGCGGCCAGCCCGACCTGCAGCTGCATGCCATGCAGGGCGGCCTGCCGCTGGCGCTGTACCGGCAGGTGGCGCAGGCCCCGGGCATCGCGCGCGCCGTGCCCTGGATCGAAACCTCCGTGCTGCTGCCGCAGGCCGATGCGGGACAGGGCCAGGACGGCCCCACGCGGCAGACCCGCGGCGCGGCGCAGGGTACGGCGCTGCGCGTCCTGGGTGGCGATGCCCTGCTGATGGCCGCCGTGGCGCCCGCGCTCATGCCACGCCTGGCCGAGGGCAGCAGCCGCCTGGACCTGTTCGCGCCCGATGCGGTGTTTCTCAACGCCGCCGCGCTCCAGGCCCTGCACCTGCCGGCCGATGCGCCGGCCGGCACGCCCGTAGCATGGCTGCAGAACGGCCAGCGGAAGACGCTGCGCCTGGCCGGTACCGTGGCCGCCGCCGCGGGGCCGGTGGCGGTCATGGACATTGGCGCCCTGCAGGACCTGATGCAGCAGTGGGATACGGTGGACCGCATCGACCTGCAGCTGGCCGACGGTGCCGCGCGCAGCGATGCCATCGCCGCGCTGCGCAAGCTGCCCGGCTGGCAGCCGCAGATCCTGGTGCAGCAGCCGGGCGACGAGCAGCAGCGCGTGGGCGAAATGTCGCGCGCCTACCGCGTCAATCTCACGGTGCTGGCGCTCGTGGCCCTGTTCACGGGCGCTTTCCTGGTGTTCTCGGTGCTGGCGCTCAGCGTGGCCCAGCGGGCACCGCAGTTCGCGCTGCTGGCCGTGCTGGGCACCACGCCGCGCCAGCGCATGGGCCTGGTGCTCCTGGAAGCCCTGGCTCTGGGCCTGCTCGGCAGTGTTGCCGGCATCGCGGCGGGCACGGGCCTGGCCTGGGTGACCCTGCACTGGCTGGGCGGCGATCTGGGCGGCGGCTACTTTGCCGGCGTCAGCCCCGCGCTGCAATGGAGCCCCGTGGCCGCGCTGGTGTTCGGCCTGCTGGGTGTTGCCGCCACCGTGGCCGGCGCCTGGTGGCCGGCCCGCCAGGCCATGGAACTGCCGCCGGCCGCCACGCTCAAGGGCATGGGCGGCGGCGCGGAGTCGCGCGCCCGGGCCTGGCCTGCAGTCGCACTGCTGGCAGCCAGCGTACTGCTGGCGCTGGTGCCGCCCGTGGCCGGCGTCCCGCTGGCCGCCTATGTGGCCGTGGCATTGCTGCTGCTGGGCGGCATGGCGGCGCTGCCCTGGCTGCTGGCCCTGCTGCTGCGCAGCCTGCCCCCGGCTTTGCTGCAGCGGGCGCTGCCGCTGCTGGCCGTGGAACGTGCACGCCGCATGCGCCGCGCCACCACGGTGGCCGTGGGCGGCGTGGTGGCCAGCCTGTCCCTGGCCGTGGCCCTGACGGTCATGGTCACCAGCTTTCGCTCCAGCATGATGGAGTGGCTCGATGCCGTGCTGCCCGCGCCCTGGTACGTGCGCGCCGCGGGCGGCTCCAGCCGCGTCGATGCGGCCCTGCTGCCGGCCCGCGCGGCAGGGGCCATCGGCGCACTGCCCGGCGTGGAACGGGCCCAGGCCATGCGTACGGGCAGCCTGCAGCTGCTGCCCGACCAGCCTGCCGTCAGCCTGCTGGTGCGCCCTCTGCAGGGCCCGCAGGCCCAGCAGCTGCCATGGGTCCAGGCTCCCGACCCGAAGTTGGTGCGTGAAGGGATTGCCGTCTATGTCAGCGAGGCCATCGCCCAGCTCTACCGCCTCGGCGTCGGCGATGACTGGCCGCTGCTTTCCAAGGCTTTCAGCCATGAAACCCAGGAAATGCAAGCGCCAGCAGCTTCTTTTTATGTAGCAGGCATCTGGCGCGACTACATCCGCCAGTTCGGCGCGGTGGCCATGGACTGGCAGGACTATCTGCGCCTGGGCGGCAGCCCGCAGGCCAGCGAGATCGCCATCTGGCCGCAGTCCGCACCGGCCCCGTCGTTCGCCGAAATGCAGGCCCGCGTCGAACAGGCCGTGCAGGCCAGCCAGGAGACCGGCGCATCCGATGCCCCGCCGGCCCTGGAATTCGTGAGCAGCCTGGCCTTGCGCGAACGCTCGCTGCGCATCTTCGACCGCAGCTTTGCCGTGACCTACTGGCTGCAGGCCGTGGCCATCGGCATAGGGCTGTTCGGCATTGCCGCCAGCTTCAGCGCCCAGGTACTGGCCCGGCGCAAGGAATTCGGCCTGCTGGCGCACCTGGGGCTGACGCGCGCCAACATCCTGGCCGTGGTCGCCGCCGAGGGCCTGGCCTGGACCGCGCTGGGCGCCGTGGCCGGCACGCTGCTGGGCCTGGGCGTGGCCGTGATCCTGGTGCATGTGGTCAACCCGCAGAGCTTTCACTGGACCATGGACCTGCGCGTGCCGGCGCTGCGGCTCGCCGCCCTTTGCGGCGCCGTGGTGCTGGCGGGCACCGTCACCGCCTGGCTGGCAGGACGGCAGGCCGCCGGTACCCAGGCCGTGCTGGCCGTCAAGGAAGATTGGTAGCGAACTCTTTCGCGCGCTTGCGCTCCCATGCTGAAATACATTCCACTGATTCCATAGCGCCATGATGAACCACCCGAACACCATGACCTCCGCTCCCCCTGCCTGCGGCCAGGACGGCTGGCAGCATGCCGCCATCGCTCGCATCGAGGCCGACTACCAGCGCAGCGCCGACACGCATCTGATCCCGCTGCCGCTGCCCGGCTACGCCCGCCATGGCATCGACCTTTATCTCAAGGACGAATCCACCCATCCCTCGGGCAGCCTCAAGCACCGGCTCGCGCGCTCGCTGTTCCTGTATGCGCTGTGCAATGGCTGGATACGCGAGGGCTCGACCATCGTCGAAGCCTCCAGCGGCTCCACGGCCGTGAGCGAAGCCTATTTCGCGCGCCTGCTGGGCCTGCCCTTCGTGGCCGTGATGCCGCGCACCACCTCGGCCGAGAAGATCGCACTGATCGAGTTCTACGGCGGCTGCTGCCACTTCGTGGACGCGGCCTCCGAGGTCTATGACGCCGCGCGCACCATCGCCCGCGAAAGCGGCGGCCATTACATGGACCAGTTCACCTATGCCGAGCGCGCCACCGACTGGCGCGGCAACAACAACATCGCCGAAAGCATGTTCCAGCAGATGCAGCGCGAGCGCTTTGCGGTGCCGCGCTGGATCGTGGTGGGCGCGGGCACGGGCGGCACCAGCGCCACCATCGGCCGCTATGTGCGCTACCAGCAGCATGCCACCCGGCTGTGCGTGGCCGACCCCGAAGGCTCGGTATTCAGCGCCTACCACCGCACGGGCGACGCATCGCTGACGGCGCCGGGCTCGCGCATCGAGGGCATAGGACGGCCGCGCGTGGAGCCCAGCTTCATCCGCACCTTGGTCGACCGCATGGAAGAAGTGGCCGACGACGAATCGGTGGCCGGCATGCAACTGCTGTCGGGCCTGCTGGGAAGGCGGGTCGGCCCTTCGACGGGCACCAACTTCGTGGCCATGCTGCGCCTGGCCAATGCCATGCGCGATGCGGGCGAGCAGGGCTCCATCCTGTCGCTGCTGTGCGATGCTGGCGAGCGCTACCTGCCCACCTACTACGACCCGCACTGGGTGGAACGCAGCCTGGGCGACTGCCTGGCTGCGCGCTCGCGGCTGGAGCGGCTGCTGGCCCCATGAACATCCCTCCCCAGGCCGCCGCCGGCCTTGCGGGCTGGCCGTCCATGCACCGGCGCGGCTGGCTCGGGCTGGCCTTGACCGGTGCGGCCACGCCCCTGGCCTGGGCCCTACCGTCCAGGGCCCTGCTGTTTCCGCGCGACTTCGGCAGCCATCCCGATCTGCAGACCGAGTGGTGGTACATCACCGGCCAGGTGCGCGCCGGCGGCAGGCCCTGGGGCTTTCAGCTCACGTTCTTCCGCTCGCGCGTGGCCGCCACGCAGAACATGCGCTCGGACTTCGCTGCCAGGCAGCTGATCTTCGCGCATGCGGCACTGTGCGACGTGCAGGGCCGCCGGCTGCTGCATGACCAGCGCATGGCGCGCGCGGGCATGGGGCTGGCCGATGCCGCCACCGGCGACACCCGGGTCCACATCCAGGACTGGCAGCTGCAGCGCCAGCCCGTGGCAGGGCAAAGCGCCGACCGGGCCAGCCGCTACCAGGCGCGGCTCCCGGCCCGGGATTTCACGCTCGACCTGCAGTTCGACACCACCCAGCCCGTTTTATTGCAGGGCCGCAACGGCCTGTCGCGCAAAGGCCCCGATAGCGATCAGGCCAGCTACTACTACAGCCAGCCGCAGCTGCAGGTCAGCGGCAGCATCACCGTGCAGAGCCAGCGCCTGGCCGTGGAAAGTGCGGCCCAGCACCCCCATGCCAACCGCGCCTGGCTGGACCATGAGTGCAGCGAGGCCCTGCTGCACCGGGAAGCCCAGGGCTGGGACTGGATAGGCATGAACCTCGACGACGGCAGCGCGCTCACGGCCTTCCATCTGCGCCGCCCGGACGGCTCCGCGCTCTGGGCCGGAGGGTCGTTCCGCGCAGCCGGCCGGCCCGTGCAAAGCTTTGCACCGCAGCAGGTGCGGTTCGAGCCGCTGCGCTACTGGAGCAGCCCGCTGAGCCGAGCCCGCTATCCCGTTGCCTGGCAGGTGCAGACGCCGGCCGGCCTGTTCGAAGTCCAGGCTCTGGTGGACGACCAGGAACTGGACAGCCGCGCCAGCACCGGCGCCATCTACTGGGAAGGCCTGTGCGAACTACTGCGCGTAAGCGCCGATGGCAACCGCAGGCATGCCGGCAACGGCTATCTGGAAATGACGGGCTATGCCGATGCGCTGAAGCTGTAAGGTGAGCAATATTGCGCGAATACCAGGGTGAGGTCGGCTCACGACCGAGGCTGTGTGAAAACCCTCTCGTAGCCAACCCATGACCTGAATAAAGTCAATTCATCTCGGTTTCAGGAGATGGCATGCCTCGATTCATTGAA